>JANOFM010000001.1:0-10889 GCA_031413635.1 Alphaproteobacteria bacterium
AGCGCCAACCGTAAACGCTTCAACGTAGGAGAATGACATGAACGGCACCACGATTTGGTGGCAGTCGAAAACCGTCTGGGGTTCGGTCGTCGCGATGGCGGCGGGTGCTGCCCAGGTCGCGGGCATAGACATCAGCCAACCGATCCAGACCGAGCTCACCGACATCATCGTCGGCATCGGCACGCTCGCCGGCGGGGCGCTTGCGCTCTACGGCCGCGTCAGAGCGGTGACGCAATTGATCTGGGCCAAGCCATGAGGGCGGTCCTTCGCGTGATGAGCGGCGCGGCGCTCGCCGTCGCGCTCGCGGCCTGCGCGTTGCTGGCGCCGCTCGGCGTCGACGACGAAGCGCGGCGCGGGGCGAAGATCACGCTCGCCGCCTACGAAACGACGCAGCAGGCGATCTTGATCTACGGTCGCCTGCCCGATTGCGCGCCCGAGACGACGACGTTTCGTCTGTGCAAACAGCACGGCATCTGGGTCAAGATCAAAGCGGCCGACAGGCTCGCGGTGACGGCTATCACCCAGGCGACGCCGATCTTGAACGGCGAGCAAGCCGACGCCGGCCAGCTCGTCGCCGCGCTCGCCGCGATCGCCAACGTCCGCGCCGCCGTCAAGGAAGCGAGCGACGCGATGAAAGCACCGGTCGCGCCGCCGGGATCGAGCTGATGTCCGAGCCGCGATCAACGCTCTCGGACGGGACGCAGATCTATCCCGAGCATCGCAACCTGCGGCCAAACGGACAGCAGCAAGGCTATGTCGTGCTCGCCGAAGAAGAGCGTGCGAAGGGCTTCGTGCGTCCGGTGCGCCGCACCTACACCCATCTGAAATGCGGCCACGACACGACGATGGGCCAAACGATCGCGGAAACCTATGCGCGCGAGCCCGCCTTCTACAGCGGCACATTTTGCTGCGTCTGTAGCAACCACTTCCCTGTCGGTGCGGACGGCGAGTTCGTCTGGAAGGGCACAACGGAGAAAGTCGGCACATGATCGCGATGAACATCATTCTTGACGGCGACAACGCCTGGCCGGACCTGCGCGACAAGGACGTGATCCATCTCGCCAACGGCGCACCGCCGATCCAGGTGGCGATCTTAAATGCCGGCATGAGGTCGGGCCGGCCGAGTGTCGCCATTCGCATCGACTTGCCCGATGGGCGGGTCGTGGTCGCCGAAACGACGGCGCGTTTGTTCGCGATGGCTGGCCGCGCAATCCAAGTCAAGTATCCGGATTTATTCGAGGGCGACTGACACCGGCCGCCCTTGCCTCACGCCTTCACACAAGGACACCAAGCCATGTCAGCAGCAGCCGTCATCGCCCTGCTCGCCGAGGTCATCGCCAATCTGCCGGCGGCGATCTCGACCGGGCAGCAGGTCATCAAGCTCGTCAACGACGGGTACAAGCAGCTCAGCGACGCCGTCGGCGATCGCGAGGTGACGCCGGAAGAAATCAACGAGCTCGTTGCCAAGATCGTTGCGAACTCGGCCGAGATTCAGAGCATCGCCTGATGCGACTTACTTCAGATTGCGGCAAGCACAGCCCGCAATCTGCTTTGGTGTAATGCCCATGCGGCGGTCGTTGCGCACATCCAAGAAGTGGCTTCGATGATTTAGTCATGCGCATTTGCGAGGTTGTTGAGAAAGATCGGTTCGTGATGCGCAATGCGATTTCGAAATCGGCGCATCGCGTTAAATCGACCGTGAACGCGATCGCGCCGCATAGGCGCCCCGTGCTCTCTGAACGCAATATGTAGGGATCGGCGCCAAAGTGTCGCGTCGTAGCGGGGCCCGAGCAAACCCACCCAGAAGCCGAAGCTCATTTCCGCCACAATCGCGCCTGAAGTGATTGGCTTCCTTGCTTTTCCGAGATCTACGATCTCCTTCTGAATGCTGTCGATTGCATCCTGGGCAAAGGGCGGCTTTCCATTTCGGAACCAATCTTCGCCGTAGACGTTGGTTAATTGCGCATCGAGTTTGTTTCTGAAGCAAATCTCCATGCACTGCAGTGGGGTGTAAAATGCTTCTGATAGGCGAGTGTTGCGCTCGTACAAGGCGAGTGCGGCGTTAAGGTCGTTTCCTGTCGCCGCGAAATATTTGTTCAAGCGCTCCCGAGATAGGGAACATTCAATCACGGGATTGTGGGTTCCGTTGCGCACTGAGAATTTACTTGCCGTTATCGAAATTGCGAGCATATTGGACACGTACACCCCGGGTCGGCCTCTGCCTGCAAAGGCACGCTCCCGGGGTCAGTCATTTTGACGACTCGCGTTCAATAATTCAAACGTTGAGTACTCGACCCCCAGCAGTCAATCCGTTCGGACTTTGGAACGCCACTGCTGTGGGATGTTAGTTCGCCCACAGCTGCGCCGGCGTCGGGTTGGCGGGCCTGTACCAGCTCGAGGTGTGGGTGCCGACGACGAAGCAAGTCAGATAGACCCGATCGCTCGAGCCGCCGGTGCCGCACTTCGAACAGCGCCGGCGCCGCTTGAAGTCCCACAGCGACCGCCGCGGCGGCTCCACGCGCGCGAGCGCCGACGGCGGCCAGCTCGCGCTGTGACCGCAATTCAGGCAATAGAGATTGAGCCCGTGATTGCTCAGCGCGCTCGCGCCGATCGTGACTAGGCTGTCGCGCAGATGGGGCGTGCGCGTCACGCGGCCGGATCGGTGCCCAACACCGGCACGTCGCGCGGCCACTCCGGCGCCGCGTCGGCGAGTTGCTCGATCGTGGCCGCGATCGCCGCCGAACCGTCGGACTTGGGCACGAGCGTTTTGCAATGCGGGCACTGGCGCGCGTCTTCGTCGGTGTAGACGCTATCGCTCAGCACGGCGACGGCCCACGCGGCGATCGGCGCCCATGCCCCGCACTCGGGGCACGCCCACAGCGCGCCGCCCGGCGCCTCTCCCCAACCGTTTTCATCCTGCCGTGCCATGCGCGAAGTTGAGCAGCGTTTGCGCGTTTTGCCAAGGCGCGCGTGCGTCACGCTGGCGACACGTCGTTGAATGGTGCCGGCGCAAGCGTTTGGTTTTGCTGGCAAATCGCGGCGTCGCCTACGGCCTTGCCAAGGTTAGGGTCGGGCGTTCGAATCGCCTCGCCCGCTCCAAAATTCTCGAACATTGCAGATCTAAGTCCCTCGGCGGCCGTCGGAATCGGGCGACCGCGGCCGACCGGCGCAAGAGTGTTATGCCGGATGCGGGACTTGTTTGCAGGTGTATTTCCAGTGCATCCCGGTGGCGTCGGTCTTTTCGATGGCGCCGGTTCGCATATCGATGACCAGCGTGTCGGGCGCTTCGCCCGGGGTTTGGAAGACGACCTTTTGTGCGTCCTGCGAAACGATTTGGCAGGGGCGCCCCGGCTGGCTGCAGGCAAAACCCTTCACGAACCCGTCCTTGAGGAAGAAATAGTAGGTGCCGTATTTCTGGCCGACGGCGGTTCCCGCGGTGCGCATGCATTTGACGACGAACGAGGGAGCTTCGGCGTATGCAATAGCAGGTGTTCCCACCACCACGATCACGGCTGCAAGAAGCCTGGCAAATTGGAAACGCATGGCGGTGATCCCACGGTGGACCGGGTTGGGCGGGAACGGACCCTAGCTCAATTGGCGAGGGCACCCAAGCGCGGGGCGCTGCACCCGTGCCACAACGTTGGAAATTGTGCGGGCCGGTCGCCGGGCTTGAGTCCTATAACAGCGGCGTTCTCCGGCCCTTCACCATAGCCTCGATTTCCGGCAGAACTTTCTTCGTCGCTGCGGCACCGATGGCGATCGCGTCTTGCGCCCGGTCGAATTCGAGCAGTGCGATCTCGGCAATGTCTGGCGTGATGGTTACGTCGGGGGGATCGCTCGCCAGGCGCACGCGCGTCATTCGATCGAGCAAAATGTTCAGAGCGGCGACCGACACGGATGCGGTGGTCAAGGCGCCCGGTTCGTCGCCGAACAGTTGACGGGCGACGAAGCGCTCGGGTTCGCGAAAGGCGGCAAGCGCTTTGGTCCATGCGGAAGCGTCCGGCGGCGGCGCCTGCTTGGCGAGGCGCTTGGCGGTGCCCTGGTTGGCGGGCAACGGCACGGCAATGACAATTTGCGCTCCCAGGGCGCGGCAGGCGGAAACCGGGACAGGGTTGGTGATGCCGCCGTCGATCAGCGTGCGGCCGTCGAGCTCCACCGGAATAAAGATGCCGGGCATCGCATACGAGGCACGTATCGCGGGGATCAGGTTTCCGGTCTCGATCCAGACTTCGTGGCCGGTTGGAATCTCCGTTGCGATGGCCGCGAATTTCTTGGTCAGCAAAGCGATGTCGCGTTCGCCGATGATCTCGGTCAGCGCTTGCACCACGCGATCGCCGACCACCAGGCCACCGCCCTTGCCCAAATTGACGTCTGTCAGGCGCCAGATGGCTTTGCGGTCGATGGCGCGGGCGAACGTCTCAAGCTCGTCCAAGTGCCCGGCCGCGTAAGCGCCGCCGACGATGGCGCCTATCGAGGTGCCGGCGACGATGTCGGGCTCGAAGCCGGCGCCGATCAACGTGCGCAAGACGCCGATATGCGCCCAGCCGCGCGCGCCGCCTCCGCCCAGTGCAACACCGATCCGCATGACAAAGCTCAACGTTGATCCGGCGGCACTGTGCGCGGCGAATGCGCGTCCGGCAACCGGGCTTAGGGCTTGTAACCGGCGAGCCCCTCGGCGCGGGTGCGTCGGCCGCGGTAGCCAAGGTCGGTGCGGGCGGCCGCGTCGCTCGTCGTGAATGGGCGGCCGATCAAGCGCACCATCGAACGCGACAGTGGCGGGTCTTGGCGAGCGCCGCCGAGCGCCCAAAGCACTTCCATCACGCGGCCGAGCTGCCAGGCGACGCCGTAAGGCACCGAACGGGCGCGCGCGATGTCGAGCCCGATCGCGCTGGCGATGCCGGTCGCGAAGTCGCGGAACGTCGTGGGTTCGGCGTCGTTGATGAAATAGGCCTTGCCGCCGGCTTTTGAGCCGAGCGTCGCGACGACGGCCTCGACCACGTTGTCGACGTGGCACGTGACATAGGGATAGGCGCCGCCACCGATAAAACTGAACTGACCCGAGCGCACAAGCGCCGGCAGCGCTTGCGAGAACGCGTCGCCGGGTCCCCAGATGCCGGGCGGTCGCAAGACAATCGTGCGGAAGGCCGCGTCGTTCGCCGCGAGGATCAGCTGCTCGGCTTGCGCTTTCGAGGCGATGTAGGCCGAGAAGCTTTTGGGGAAGGTCGGCGCGCTTTCGTCGGCGTCGAGCACGGGCGAGCCGCGATCATCCATGATCACAGCCGCGGCGCCGATGGCGACAAGATGTTTGACACCCGCCTTCTTCGCCGCGGCGACGAGCGCGCGCGTGCCCTCGACGTTGGTCTTGAAATAGGGGCGCCGCGGACCGGCCAGGCGGAAATACGCTGCGGCGTGAACGACGGCGTCGACGGGCGGAAGTTTCAACTTGCGCGGACGATCGAGATCGCCGTCGACGGGCTCGGCGCCGAGTTTGCGCACGGCATCGGCCGACGCGCGCGAGCGAGCAAGCGCCTTCACGCCGTGGCCGGCTGCAATCAGTTGCGGGATCAACCGCTTGCCCAAAAAACCCGTTCCCCCCGTCACCAACACATTCACGACAATCCCCTTTTCTTCATCGGTTTTTGCGTCAAGGCGTCGAGCGCGGCTTGGCGCAGCGCCGCAATCGTTTCAGGCGCGGGTACGCGCGGGGCGGCCGCGACATAGAGCAGCGCGCCGGCATGTGCGGTCGCCCACATGAGATCGGCGAGTGCGCGCACGTTCATCGCAAGCGGGCGCGCCTCGGCGAGGCGGGCGAGCTTTCCTTCCAGGTGAAGGCGGGATTCCCGCGCGGCGGCGATGCGGCTGCCCTGAAGAATGCGCGCCGTCATGGCGGCATAGAGGCGCGGGCGCTCGCGCGCGAAGGCGACATAGTCGTCCCAGCCCGTCATCACGTCGACGAGCGGGTCGCGCGTTTGGGCTTGAGCCTTCTTGCGGTCAAGGAACAGCTCATAACCGCGCGAAACGGCGGCGCTGACCAAGCCGTCGGCGTCGCCGAAATGATGATAGAGCGTGGGCGCGGTCACCTTCGCGCGCTCGCACACCGCGCGGGTTGAGAAGCCCGTCAGGCCCTCGGCTTCGATGAGGGCGAGCGCCACGGCCACGAGCTTGGATTTCGTATCCATGCCGTCAATATAGCGCTGTTACATTCGTTGTCTATAGCATTGCTATAGTGATCCGCCCGGCGCGAACCGGCGTAAGAACGGCCGACAACGGTAATCAGGATGTGCGCGATGAGGGTATCGAGGCTGTGGCCGGCGATCGGGTGCTCGGCCGTCGCCATGCTTGGCGCGACGGGCGCGCTTGCCGCCGATCTGACCGTTGCCGTGTCGGGATTGCGCAATCAGAAGGGGCAGGTGCTGATCGCGCTTCACGACGACAGCGCAAGTTTTCCCAACAAGTGGAAGCGGGCGCTCGCGGTAAAACGCGTGCCGGCGCGGGATGGTGCCGACGCAACCTTCGAGAACGTCGCGCCCGGGCGCTATGCGGTGATCGCCGTGCACGATGAAGACGGCAACGGCGAAATGACGAAGACGCTGATCGGCCTGCCGGTCGAAGGATTCGGCGCCAGCAACAATCCGTCGTTCTTCGGGCCGCCGCGGTTTGGATCGGCCGTGATCGATCTACGCGAGGACGCGTCGCTCTCCGTTCGCATGGTGTATTTCTGATGATCGCCGCCGACATCATCGGGCCGGCGCGCCGGGCGCTGATCTTCACCACCGTTACGATGATGGCGTTGGGTGCGGCGTTTGCCGCGGCGCAGTTCGTCGATTTGCGCGCGCTGCCGAACGGCGAGAGCGTCTGGCTGAAGCCGCTCCGCTTTGCGCTGGCCTTTGCGGTCCATGCGGCGACGCTTTGGTGGCTCTCTCATCTGACGTTGCGCGCGCAGGCGCAGGACCGCTGGTTTGCCTGGAGCGTGTGGCTGCAGGCTGGTGTGATCTTCATCGAGCTGGCGTGTATCGGCGTGCAGGCGGGCCGCGGGGTGGCGAGCCACTTCAACTACGAGACCGCGTTCGACCGCGCCCTGTTCACGATCATGGGGATCGGTACCGGTGGGTTGTTCCTTGGCTTCGCGATGATCATGGTCGGGCTCGTCCGCAAGCCCGCTCGCGGACTTTCCGGAACAGCTGTTGTCATCGCGATGGCGTTCGCCATGCTCGGCAGCCTCGCGGGTGTCGCCATGGTCATGCCGACGGCGGCTCAAGCGGCGTTGTTAAATGCGGGCGTGCGGCCCGACGTCATCGGCAGTCATCTCGTCGGCGCATCAACGGACGTGAAGGTGCCGTTCTTCGCGTGGGAGACAGCGGCGGGCGATTGGCGCGTGCCGCATTTCCTGGGATTGCACGGACTGCAGGCCATTCCGTTTGTCGCGTGGCTGCTGGGACGCGCCGGGGGCGCGAGGGCCCATCTCGCGGTTTGGCTCGCCGCGGCGGGGTATGGCCTGATCTTCGGTTGGTCGGTGCTCGAGACGTTGGCCGGTCAATCGCTATTCCGGCCCGATGCCGTCGATCTTGCTGTCATCCTGACCGGTGTTGTCACCTATGCTTCAGGCTTGGTTCTGGCCGTTCAACCGAGACGTTTTGCGGCCGGTGCTTGACCGGCGTGCGCTGCGCAGCCGATGCTCCCGACATCGCGATATTGCCTTGGAGCCAACCATGTTGAAGCTGCTCGCCGATCAGATTCTGGAGACTTACGCCCCCGACCCGACATACGGCCGTGCCTTCGCGTTCGATCCGCCGGTCGATCTGACGCATTATTCGGCGTTCACGAGCGGGCAGCCGTTCGCGGCGTTCAAGGCCATGCGCGAGAACGCGCCGGTGTGTTGGTGCAAGGAACCGGATGAGCTCGGCGGCGGATTTTGGGCGCTGACGGGTTATGACGATGTGCGGGCGGTATCGCTCGACCCGAAAACGTTTTCGTCTCAAAAGGGCGGGATTTTGATGGCCTATGGCCGGCCCGAGCAGCGCCATCCGGTGTTGCATCGCGCCTCGCTCGATCAAATGATCAATATGGATCAGCCGATTCACTTCGAGCTCCGGCGCGAACACTTGCCGTTCTTTACGGCGAAATACGTGGTCGATCTAAAGGCAAGGGTCGAGCGCAAGGTGACGGAGCTGCTCGACGTCATCGCGCCGATGGGCAGGTGCGATTTGGTCGAGCATGTGTCGGCGGAACTGCCGCTGTTCACGCTGTCGGAAATTCTCGGCATTCCGGAAAGCGACCGGCCGAAGCTGGTGCGCTGGATGCATTTCTTGGAGTTGGCCGGTTATATCGTTGCGGAAAAGAATCTCGGGTCGGTCGATCCGAGTTTTTTCGCCGAGTTCATGTCGAACGTGCAGGAGATGTTCGATTATGGCCGGGCGCTGCTGCTCAAGCGGCGGGCGGAGCCGCGCGAAGACTTGCTGACGGCGTTGGCGCACGCCAAGGTCGCGGGCGATCTGCTGCCGGACGAGTATCTCGACGGATCGTGGCTCCTCATCGTGTTCGCGGGCAACGATACGACGCGCAATTCGATCTCGGGCACGATGAAGTTGCTCACGGAATTCGCCGCCGAGAAATCGCGGGTTCAGGCGAATCTGGCGCTGCTGCCGACGATGGTGGACGAGGCGATCCGGATGGTGTCGCCTGTAATGTACATGCGGCGCACGGCGACGAAGGACACCGAGATTCGCGGGCAGAAGATCGCCGAGGGCGAGAAGGTGATCATGTATTACGGTGCGGCCAATCGCGATCCCGCCGTGTTTGCCGATCCCAACCGCTTCGATGCTTCGCGCAAGAACGGCAAAGACCATATCGCATTCGGCATCGGGCCGCATGTGTGCTTGGGGCAGCGGGTGGCTAACATGCAGCTTGAGGCGGTCTACCGCCAGATTTTTGCGCGCTTTCCCGACATGCACTGGACGGGCGAGATCGACATTGCGCCGAACAATTTCGTGCATGCGATCCGCAAGATCGGTGTCCAGTTCACACCCGAAAAGCGGAAGGCGGCTTGATGTCCTGGGAAAGCGACATCGAGGAATTACGCCGGCGCCAAGAGTTGGCGCGGCAGATGGGCGGAGACGAGCGGGTCGCCAAGCACCGCTCGCTCGGCAAGCTCACGGTTCGCGAGCGGATTGACCAGGTGCTCGACAACGGGTCGTTCCACGAAGTGGGTTCGATCACCGGTTCGGCCGAGTATGGGCCTGACGGCGAGATGATTGGCTTCACGCCTGTGCCGTTCATTTTTGGGCGCGGGTCGATCGACGGGCGCCCGGTCGTCGTGGCGGGCGACGATTTCACGGTGCGTGGTGGCTCGGCCGACATGGCGGGCAAGCGCAAACAGGAAGTCGCCGAACAGATGGCGCGCGAGCTGCGCCTGCCGATGATACGGCTGATCGACGGGTCGGGCGGCGGCGGCTCGGTGAAGACGTATGAGACGATGGGTTTCACGTATGTGCCGGCCAATCCCGCTTGGGACGATGTCGTCGCGAACCTGTCCGAGGTGCCGGTGGTGGCGTTGGCTTTGGGCAGCGTTGCCGGTTTGGGCGCCGCGCGCATGGTGACGAGCCACTACTCGATGATCGTCAAGGGCACGGCGCAGATGTTTACGGCCGGGCCTCCGGTGGTCAAGCAGATCGGCGAAGATCTGACCAAAGAAGAACTCGGCGGCAGTTCGATGCACGCCAAGAACGGCGCGGTCGACGACGAAGTCGAGAGCGAGGCGGAAGGTTTCTCGCGGGCGCGGCAGTTTCTCTCTTACTTGCCGCCATCGGTGCACGAGTTGCCGCCACGCGGCGCGCGGACAGACGATCCCGGCCGGCGCGAGGAGATGCTGATCAAAATCGTGCCGCGCTCGCGCCGTCAGGTCTACAAGATGCGTTCGATCGTCGGGGCGGTTTTCGACACGGGTTCGTTCTTCGAGATCGGGCGCCAGCATGGGCGCTCGTCGATTTGCGGCTTGGCGCGGCTCGACGGATGGCCGGTGGCGGTGCTGGCAAGCGATCCTTACGTCTATGGCGGGGCGTGGACGGCGGAATCGAGTTTGAAGGTGACGCGCTTCGTCGATTTCGCCGAGACGTTTCATCTGCCGGTGGTGCATCTGGTCGACATTCCGGGATTCCGCATCGGGCTCGAGGCCGAGCAGGCGGCAACCATTCGCCACGGCGCGCGGGCGATGACGGCGATCTATCAGGCGCGCGGACCGTGGTGCACGATTCTGATCCGCAAGGCGTTCGGTGTCGCGGGGGCAGCGATGCAGAACGCGAGCCGCTTGCCGTTCCGATACGCCTGGCCGTCGGGCGATTGGGGTTCCCTGCCGCTCGAAGGCGGGATCGAGGCGGCCTACCGTCGCGACCTGGAAGCCGCAGACGATCCGGTGAAGATGCGCGCGGAAATCGACGGGCGGCTCAACCGGGTGCGTTCGCCGTTCCGCACGGCGGAGAAGTTCGGGATCGAGGAGATCATCGATCCGCGCGACACGCGCAAGGTGCTGTGCGAGTTCGCCAATCTGGCCGCGCCGCTGAGGCAGCCAGGCTTGCGGGCAACGGGGTACCGGCCTTAGCCCAGTTTGATGTCAGAATGCGGGGTGCGGCAGCGTTCTTCGCATTGCATCTTGAGCTCCGAAACGAAGGATGCTTTTGATGTTGGACATGGGCAAAGACGTTGCGACGAGTAGCCGGACTTATGCGAGCGAGGCGGCGCGGTTCCGCGCCTTTACGGCGCGCGATGTGAATGCCGAGGGGCACTTCATCATCGCGGTGAAGACGACCGGTATCTATTGCCGGCCGAATTGTCCGGCGCGGCCTCCGAAGCGCGAGAATATCGAGTTCTTCGACGATATCGCATCGGCGCGGGCG
>JANOFM010000002.1:0-1597 GCA_031413635.1 Alphaproteobacteria bacterium
AGGACGTTTTTCATCGCGCTATTTTGGCCAGCAGTGAAGCTGTCTGAAACGGGCAGCCCGGTCCTGCCGTGTGATGAATGGCCGGGTCGCTCAAGACCAGCCCTTCCCGCCCGTCCGTCCCGTCAGGCCGGAGATCGCCGATTCCAGCCACTTGACGTGCTGTAATATATAGATTACTTTCCGATTGTGCTGCAGCTTCTGCGAACCGATGTCTTTGACCACTGGCTTCGCGGCCTGCGCGATCTCAAGGGTCGAGCGCGCATCGACATGCGCATCAAGCGCCTTGCAGTCGGTAATCCTGGCGACGTCCGCGCGGTCGGGAAAGGCGTAAGCGAGTTGAGGATCGATACAGGTCCTGGATATCGCGTCTATTATGCGGCGAGTGGGGATCAGCTGATCCTTCTCCTCGCCGGCGGAGATAAGTCCACGCAAGCGCGGGATATCGAAACGGTGCTCGCACTATGGAAGGATTGGAAGGAAGCGCGACCATGAGCAAAATCACCTCTCGTCCTTTTGACAGCGCCGACTACATCGACACGCCCGAGGCGGTCGCCGCTTATCTTGAAGCGGCGCTGGAAGATGGCGACGCACAAATCATCGCCGCCACCCTTGGCGACATCGCTCGCTCCAAAGGCATGGCGACTATCGCCGAGCGCACGGGTCTTGCGCGCGAGGCGCTCTACAAATCACTCAGCGCCGATGGCAATCCAAGGCTCACCACGCTGCTTGGCGTGCTAAAGGCGATGGGCCTTCGGCTTTCAGTCACTGCAGACTCGCACCAAGCGGCTTAGGCCTGCTCGATTGACCGCCTTCAAGCATTTGCAGCATTCGTAGTCCCCGCTTTAGACCGGCGCGACCTCGCCGAAGGCGGACGTTAGGCGTGCAATTGATTTAAGGCGGGCCGTTGTACGAGCCGCCGCTGAAGTTGCCGGTCTCCAGGTCCAAGTCGAAGCTGTGGTAGTCGTCATCGAACGGCGTCCTCGCCAAACTCGTCAACGCCTGGCCCAGCTCACGCCTCGACGACCTGCTCCCCTGGAAGCACGTGGCCTGAGAACATCGCTTACAAAAGTTGCCGGCCGCGATCGAACGCTTCCACACTGAGGCAAAGCGCAACATGCGCGTGCTCAACGGCCGCCTCGCCGAAACGGAATGGCTGGCCGGCGATGACTATTCGATCGCCGACATCGCGGCCTATGGATGGATCTGGCGGCGAGCGTTCGCCGAAGTGGATTTCAGCGAAGCGCCTAATGTCGAGCGCTGGTTCACAGTGGTTTCGGAGCGTCTGGCGATCGGGCGCGCACTGAGCAAACTCGGCGCGAGCGCGTGAGCGGCCCACAGCGCGGATTTCGTCTTCGGTTGACCGGTGTTTTATGCAGCGTGGAGACCGAGTTTCCGCGTATTTCGCGACTTCGGGTTAGCTTCGCATCGGGTTGCGCACCGCAATGCATCTTTGCGTCACCTAATTTTCGTCCAGTTGGTGCCCCAAAACATCGGATTCGATCGGACCGATTTCGAAAACCTCGATGTAGCTCATTGATATAATTCACTTAAATGGCGCACCCGAAGGGATTCGAACCCCTGGCCTCTGCCTTCGGAG
>JANOFM010000003.1:0-7017 GCA_031413635.1 Alphaproteobacteria bacterium
GCGCGGCGGACGACGCGGCGGATTTCCTCGATGGCGCGCTTGTCGTCGTCGAAGCGGCGGTCCATGCGGTCTTGGATGTCGCCGGCGGCCTGGCGGGCAGCTTCGACGGCGGCTTCCGGCAAGCCGGCGCAAATCACCACCGGGTCGCATGCCGGGCGGTCGCGTGGGTCGAGGATGATCGTCACGGCCACGTAACCTGCGTGAGCTAAGTTGCGGCGCTCCTTCATGGCGCCGTCGTCGCCGCGCGTGAGGATGCTGCCGTCCAGGTGGAGGCGTCCGTGCGGCGCTTCGTCGATGATGGTGCCGGGGCCGGGCGCCAGACGAACGACAGAGCCGTTCGGGGCATGAATGGCTTGCGGGATTTGCAGGCTTTTGGCGAGGCGCACGTGTTCCATCAAGTGGCGCTCTTCGCCGTGGACGGGCACCGCGATTTGGGGCCTCAGCCAGGAATACATGTCGGCGAGTTCGTCGCGCGCGGGGTGGCCCGAGACGTGGACGTCATGGTCCTCGGACGAAATCACCTCGACGCCGCGCATGGCAAAATCGTTCTGCAGTTGATGGATCAGGCGCTCGTTGCCGGGAATGACGCGCGAGGAGAAAATCACCGTGTCGCCCGTCACCATCGAGACGTGCGGGTGCTCGCCTGTCGCGATGCGAGACAGGGCGGCGCGGGATTCGCCCTGACTGCCGGTGCACAGATAGAGCACCTTGTGCGGCGGCAAGTCCGACGCGTCTTCTTCGTCAATCAATGCCGGGATGCCTTTGAGATACCCGGTCTCAATCGCTGCGCGCGAGATCTTGTGCATCGAGCGGCCGACGAGGGCGACGTGCCGGCCGGCGCGTTTGCCTGCCATGATGACGGATTGCATGCGCGCGACGTTGGAGGCGAAGGCGGTGACGGCCACCCTGCCCTTGCACATGGCGATGACGGCTTCGAGGCTGGTTGCCACGTCGGCCTCCGAGCCGGAGCGGCCGGGGACGAAGACGTTGGTGGAGTCGCAGATGGCGGCAAGCACGCCTTCCTCGCCGATGCGCTTCAAGGCGGCGATATCGGTTTTGCGGCCGACCACCGGGTTAGCGTCGATCTTCCAGTCGCCGGTGTGCAGCACGGTGCCCAGCGGCGTGCGGATGGCGATGCAGTTCGGCTCGGGGATCGAATGGGTGATGTCGATGAATTCGAGTTCGAAGGGCCCGAGCTTCAATTCGCCGCCGAGCGGAATAATATGTAGCGGCACCTCGTCGAGTATGCCTTCTTCTTCAAGTTTGCCGCGCACCAGGACGGCGGTGAACGGGGTTGCATAAACCGGCACTTTGAAGCGCGACCACAGATGGCCGACTGCGCCGATGTGATCCTCATGGGCGTGGGTCAGCACGATACCGAGCAGGTTCTTGCGATGCTCTTCGATGAAGCCGGGGTCGGGCATGATGACGTCGACGCCGGGCGTGTCGTCGCCGCCGAACATGACGCCGAGATCGATCATGATCCACTGGCGTTTGTTCTCAGGCCCGTAGCCGTAAAGGTTCAGGTTCATGCCGATCTCGCCCGCGCCGCCGAGCGGCACGAAGATCAGCTCATCGCCGGGTTTGGCGGTTACTTTCGGTTTGTTCATTCGACGGGTTTACAGGCAATCGCCGCGTTGCGCTCGTATATATAGCGCAGGCCCCGGATGGTCAGATCGTGGTCGACGGTTTCGATCGCGCTCGTGCTGTGGCGGAACAGATTGGCAAGGCCGCCGGTTCCAATGACCTTCATGGGCTTGCCATATTCGGCCTTCGTGCGGGCAACCAGGCCTTCGATCATTGCGATGTAACCCCAGAAGACGCCCGACTGCATGGCGGGGATCGTGTCCTTGCCGATGACCGCCTGCGGGCGCTCGATGGCGATACGCGGAAGTTGCGCGGCCGCGAGGTGCAATGCTTCCAGGGACAGGTTCACGCCCGGCGCGATGATGCCGCCTTCGTAGCTGCCTTTAGAACCTACGATGTCGAAGGTCGTTGCGGTTCCGAAGTCGATGACGATGAGATCGCCGCCATAGTCCTTGTACGCGGCGACGGTGTTGACCAAGCGGTCGGCACCGACGGCGCGCGGGCGGTCGGTGTTGATTTGCAGCCCGAGATCGACTTCCGGATCGCCGACGACGAGCGGCGTGCGCTTAAAATACTTTGCGCAGAGGCGGCGCAGGTTGAACACCGCTTGGGGGACGACGCTGGCAATGATGGCGGCCTCGATCTGTTTCGGATCGATACCCTCGAGCTGCATCAGTTGGCTGAGCCAGACGTAGTATTCGTCGGCGGTGCGGCTGTCCTTGGTCGAGGCGCGGAACTGGGCGCGGATGTCCTTGCCGTCGTGGACGGCGAAGACGATATTCGTGTTGCCTGCGTCGATCGCGAGAAGCATGCTTCAGTCCTTAGCCGCGAAAAAAACTTCACCCGCCGTTATCGCGCGGCGTGCGCCGGTCGGCAGAAGTAGGCTCAAAGCGCCGTCCGGCATCAGCGTCTCGAAGCGGCCTTGCAACGTCTCGCCCGGCAAGCGGACTTCCACCGGCTGGCCGACGCCGCCGGCGACGGCAAGCCACGGCTCCCGGATCGCGGCAAAACCAGCCACGCGCCAGACACGAAATCGTGTTTCCCAAGCTTGTGCAAGTTCGGCGAGCGCCTCGGTGGGGCTAGGTGCCGCGCCGTGCGCGCCGAGGAAAGTCGCGGGATAGGGCGTGTGCGTGGGAGCGTAAATAAGGTTTACACCGATGCCGACGGCAAGCCATGGCAGCAAATCTTGACCTTCATGGCCCGAGGATTCGAGCAGTATCCCCGCGACTTTCTTGCCGTCGACCAGAACATCGTTCGGCCATTTCACTTGGACAGATGCGCGCGTGGCATAGGCGGAGACCAGGTCGTGGACGGCCAGTGCCGCCACGAAAGACAAGCGCGCGGCTTCAGGTGCACCGACGCCGGGCGAGATCAGCAATGTCGCCATCAAGTTGCCGCCGGGCGACTCCCAATCGCGGCCTCGGCGTCCCCGGCCTGCGGTTTGGCGGCGCGCGGTGATCCACAGTGGGCCGCGTTCGCCCACGGCGGCGCGTCGACGCGCCTCTTCGTTTGTCGAGTCGATCTCGTCAAAGACCGCGACGGCGTAACCTGCGGGCACGCGCGGGTCCATGGCGGCTTACGGAAATAGGCTTTTCGCCGCCGCAGACGCCGCTTCGATGAGCGGCGCCGGCAACACGACGAAGAAGATGACAAAGGCGCTTGAACCGGCCAGCAGCGCGGCGTTGACGTTGCCGAGCGGCTTTTCGAAAGGGGCTGCCGCCTCATCGAAAAACATGATCTTGATGATGCGCAGATAGTAGAAGGCGCCGATGACGCTGGTGACGAAGCCGATGACGGCGAGCCAATAGAGTTTAGCCTCGATCGCGGCGAGGAAAACGAACCACTTGCCCCAGAAGCCCGCGAGCGGGGGAATGCCGATCAGACTGAACATCAAGATCGCGAGCAGATAAGCGGTGGTCGGATCGCGCTGGGACAAGCCCGCGAGATCGGCGATGTTTTCGACGGCCTTGCCATTGCGGCGCATGGTCAGAATGCAGACGAATGTGCCCACCGTCATCGCCAGATAAATGACGAGATAGATCAAGACGCCTTGCACGCCGGCCTGGCTGCCGGCGGCGAAGCCGATCAAGGCATAGCCCATGTGACCGATCGAGGAATACGCCATCAGGCGCTTGATGTTGGTCTGGCCGATGGCCGCGAGTGCGCCGAGCAGCATCGAGGCGACAGAGAGGAAGACGACGATTTGGAACCATTCCTTTTCGGCCGCGGCGAAGGGACCGAAGACGACGCGCAGGAACAGCGCCATTGCGGCCACTTTGGCTGCCGCCGCGAAGAAAGCAGTGACCGGCGTGGGCGAGCCTTCGTAAACGTCCGGCGTCCACATGTGGAATGGTACGGCCGAAACCTTGAAGGCAAGGCCCGCCATCACGAAGACGATGCCGATCATTAGTCCCAAGGGCACGCCGGTTGCGCCGATGACCTGGGCGATACCGGCAAATTGCGTGGTGCCGGTGAAACCGTAAACGAGGCTGGCGCCGTAAAGCAGCATGCCGGAGGAGAGTGCGCCCAAGACGAAATATTTGAGGCCCGCTTCGGTCGAGCGCACCGTGTCGCGGGCGAAGGACGCCAGCACATAAAGCGCCAGGCTTTGCAGTTCGAGGCCGACATAGAGAACGATGAGATCGTTCGCCGAAATCATCGTCAACATGCCGAGCGTCGCGAGCGTGACCAGCACGGGGTACTCGAAGCGCGTTAGTTTTTCGTCGCGCAGATAGTCCAGCGACATCAGCATCGCCATCGCCGAGCCCGCGAGCACGACGAGCTTTGCGAAGCGCGCGAAGGGGTCGACGATGAATGTGCCGTTGAAGGCCAGGACGCTGCCCTCGCTTGTCATGACGACAAGGGTTGCGACCACGCAGAGGACAATGACACAACCCCAGGTGACGATGCCCGACCATTTGTCGCCCGCGAAGACACCGCCAAGCAGCAGGACCATCGCGCCGCAGGCGAGCGCGATTTCCGGCATCGAAGCCATGACGTCGGCATTGAATTGGATCATATCGACGGCGGTCATGGTGCGGTCTCCGTCGCCGCCGTCTCCACGGTATCGAGCTTGGTCTTGATGCCGTCGAGCGTAGCTGTGACTGCGGTTCCGGTCATGTCGAAGATGGGTTTTGGATAGAAGCCGAAAAACAGCGTCGCGGCGACGAGCGGGGCCAAAACCACGATCTCGCGCAGGTTCATGTCCTCGATATCGGCGAGCGATTTCTTTTCGAGTTCGCCGAACATGACGCGCCAGTAGAGCCAGAGCGCGTAGGCGGCGCTCAAGATCACACCGGTGGTGGCAAAGATCGCGACCCAAGTGTTCGCTTTGTAGGCGCCGACGAGCGCCAGGAACTCACCGACGAAACCGCTGGTGCCCGGGAGGCCGACATTGCCCATGGTGAAGATCATGAAGACGGCGGCATAGATCGGCATGCGATTGACCAGGCCGCCATAGGCCTTGATCTCGCGCGTGTGCATGCGGTCGTAAACGACGCCGACGCATAGGAAGAGCGCGGCGGAGATGAAGCCGTGGCTGATCATCTGCATCACCGCGCCGTCGACGCCTTGGCGGTTGAGCGCGAACAGACCCATGGTGACGAAGCCCATGTGGGCGACGGAGGAATAGGCGATGAGCTTTTTGATGTCCTCCTGCATCAGGGCGACGAGCGAGGTGTAGATGATCGCGATGACGGACAGCGCGAACATCATCGGCGCGAAGTAGACGGAGGCGTCGGGAAACATCGGTAAAGAGAAACGCAGGAAGCCATATCCACCCATCTTCAACAGAATACCGGCGAGGATGACGGAGCCCGCGGTGGGCGCTTCGACGTGGGCGTCGGGCAGCCAGGTATGCACCGGCCACATCGGCAGCTTGACCGCGAAGGAGGCAAAGAAAGCCAAGAACAGCCAGAGCTGCATGTCCTTGGGGAATTCGTAGGCCATGAGCGCTGGGATGTCGGTGGTGCCCGCGGTCACGTACATCGCCATGACGGCGACGAGCATGAGGACCGAGCCCAGCAGCGTGTAGAGGAAGAACTTGAACGAGGCGTAGACACGCCGCTGTCCGCCCCAGATGCCGATGATCAAGAACATCGGGATCAGGCCGCCCTCGAAGAACAAGTAGAAAAGCACGAGATCGAGAGAGGCGAAAACGCCGATCATCAGTGTTTCAAGCACGAGGAAGGCGATCATGAATTCTCTGACGCGAGTTTCGATCGAGGTCCAGCTCGCCAGAATGCAGAGCGGCATCAGAAAGGCGGTCAGAATGACGAACGGCAAGGATATTCCGTCGACGCCCATGTGATAGCGGACGGTGCCGCCAAGCCAAGCGAAGTTTTCCTCGAATTGGAAGCCGGATTTCGCGGCGTCGAACTCGGACCAGGCGTAAAGCGTCAGGCCGAATGTTACGAGCGTGATGTAAAGGGCAATGCGACGCGCGAGATTGTCGCCGGTTTGGCCTTCGCCCGCCATCAACAGCGTCATCAAGACGCCGAGGAGCGGGAAGAAAGTGATCGTCGACAGTAAGTAGTCGCTCATCGCGCGCCCCCGGCCATGAACCAGGTGGCAAGCAGCGCCACGCCGATCAGCATCGCGAAGGCATAGTGATAGACGTAACCGGATTGCAGGCGGACGATCTGTTTCGTCCAGTCGACGACGCCTGCAGAAACTCCGTCGGGGCCCATGCCGTCGATGATTCTCCCGTCACCGATTTTCCAAAGGCGATAGCCGATCCACTTTGCGGGCCGCACGAACAGGAAGTCGTAGAGTTCGTCAAAATACCATTTGTTGTAGAGAAAGAGGTAAAGCGGTCCCCGCTTGGCGGCCATCTGGGCCGGCCATTCGGGATGCTCCATGTAGAAAAACCAAGCGATCAAGAAGCCCGCCAGCATCACGACCGCGGGTGACAGCGCCACCCAGCCCGGTACGTGATGGCGCGCGTCGAGCGCGGTGTGCTCGCTCAGGTTGACAATGGCGCCGCGCCAGAACTCAGCTTGCTCGTGGCCAATGAACGAGCCTTCGAAAAACATGCCGGCGAACACAGCGCCAACGGCCAAGATCACTAGCGGGACCAACATCACCGGCGGAGAGTCGTGCATGTGATCCAAATCATGCGGATCGCCGCGATACTTGCCGTGGAAGGTCATGAAGATCAGGCGCCAGGAATAGAACGAGGTCATGGCCGCGGCGAGAATACCCATGGTGAAGGCATAGGTGCCGACGCTCGAATGCGCGGCGTAAGCGCTTTCGATGATCGCATCCTTCGACCAGAAGCCCGCCAAGAAGGGAAAGCCGGTCAGCGCCAGCGTGCCGATGAGCATCAAGATGTAAGTCGCGGGGATGGCGCGGTAGATGCCGCCCATCTTGCGCATGTCTTGCTGGTCGTTCAGGGCGTGGATGACGGAGCCTGCGCCGAGGAACAACAGC
>JANOFM010000004.1:0-6646 GCA_031413635.1 Alphaproteobacteria bacterium
GTCGGTTTCGGCGGCTATCCGACCATTCCGCCGGTGCTGGCTTCGCTGGCACGTGGCATTCCGAGCATGATTCACGAGCAGAATTCGGTGATGGGACGGGCCAACCGCTTCCTTGCCCCGATGGTCAAGGCCATCGCCATCTCCTTCGAGGACACCCGCTTTCTCGAAGGCAAGCTGAACGACAAGAGCTACGTCACCGGCACGCCGTTGCGCGACGCCATCCTGGAGATGCGCGGCGGCACCTATCAGCCGCCCCAGAGCGGCCAGCCGCTCAATCTGCTCTGCTTCGGCGGCAGCCAGGGCGCGCGGTTTTTCTCCGACATCATGCCGCTTGCATTACAGCTTCTCCCGCAGGAACTGCGCGACCGGATGATGGTTGTGCAGCAATGCCGGGAAGAAGATATCGACCGGGTGTTCGATAGCTACGAAGTGGCAGGCGTGGCGGCCGAGCTGGCGACCTTCTTCGAGGATCTGCCGTTCCGCATGGCTGGCGCGCATCTGGTCGTCTCCCGCTCGGGCGCGACCACAATTGCCGAACTGGCGGCACTCGGGCGCCCCGCCGTGCTCGTACCATTGCCGCATTCGGTCGATAATGATCAGCTTGAAAATGCAACCCGATTCGAAAAAGCGGGTGCGGGGTGGTGTTTCGAGCAGGCGATCATGACGCCGGAACGGCTGGCCGGGACTTTGCGGCGGCTGTTCGAGGAACCGGCGACTTTGGCCCGTGCGTCATCGCGCTCCAAATCCTTGGCGCGCTTCGACTCAAATACAGATCGGCTTCGGCCTTGGCTTCGGGCGTGCCGACATGCATCCACTTGCCGTCGAGCCGGATGCCGAAAAGCCGACCGTCCTCGATGGCAATGTCCCACAATCTATTGGTGGAAAACACCCCGTCGGGGCCCTTCTCCACCAAACGCGGATGGATGATTTGCACCCCCGGCCAGCCGAACGGCGTTACACGATGCGGCTGCCGGCGGGCCAAATGCCCGACCGCGTCCATGTTAAAATCGCCGGGCCCGTCATAACCGATCGAACTGAAGGTCGCCGCCATCAGCATCAGACAATCCATCTCCGTGTCGTCCCAGCGCTGGGCCATACGCAATAGATTGGGACCGAAACTCTCAAGCCAGATGGAATCGCTGTTGTAAGTAAAGAACGGTTCGCCTTTGAACAGCGGCAGCGCTCGCTTCAGCGCCCCGCCCGTGTCGAGCAGCCTGTCGCGTTCGTCTTGAATGTGAATTTCGACATCTGTGCGCTTTTTCAAATGCGCGATGATCATCTCGCCTTTGTAATGCACGTTCACGACGACGAAGCGCACGCCCGCGGCCTTGAACCGATCGATGGCATGATCGAGCAATGTCCGACCGCCCACTTCGATCAAAGGCTTGGGGCGATCGTTGGTCAGCGGCCGCATCCGCTGCCCAAGGCCCGCCGCCAAAACAATCCCCCGTGTCGGATTGAACGCCATGTGAGGTTTGCCCCTAATTGCCCAGCGTACCGCGCCAATCGCGCGGCACATACCTGTCGAACCACGCCTTCAACACATGAAGCGCCGGGTGGCTCATATCCCGCTCCAAGTAACCCCACATGCGCGGCAGATATTGCGTGTAGCGCAACTTGCCGTCGCGTTTCCACAACCGCGCGAAAATGCCCACGATTTTCGTATTGCGCTGCGCCGCAAGCAGGGCGGCCGCAAAACGAAACGCGTCTTCGTCGAAACCGGCGTCACGGGCTTTGCGCGCGGCGATATAGCGCCGTGTCATCAAATGCGCGAGCTCAACGCGAACTTCGCGTCGCGCATCTTCGGTCAGCGAGATCAAATCATAGGCAGGCGATCCCGCCAGCGCGTCTTGAAAATCCAAAAGCCCCGCGCGCGCGATACCGGCGCGACCCTCCATCCACATCAGATTTTCCGCGTGATAGTCGCGCAGCACCATGACCGGGGCGGCGGGATCCAACTGCGAGAGGGCAGCCCGCCAAGCGGAGGCGAATTCGTCGCGCGCGTCAGTGTGCAACGGTGAACCCGACGCCGCCGGAATGAACCAATCGGCAAGCAGCATCACCTCGGCTTCCATGGCAACCGGATCGTAGGCCAACAAATGAACGCTGTCGGCGCCCGGCACCTTCAACGTGTTCGGCGCGGGAGCGGCATGAAGGTCGACAAGCGCATCGATCGCCGTTTCGTAGAACACGCGCTCGGACCCACCGCCCGCCATCAAATCGGCAAAGCGCCCCTCGCCCAAATCCTCGATCAACAGGAAGCCGTTTGCGTAGTCGTGCGCCAAGATCGCCGGTGCGCTGAACCCTCGCTCGCGCAGATAGTGGCCGACCGCGGCAAACGGCCGGCAATCGGGACCGGCGAGCCGCGCCATCGCATTGTAACCGAGCGTGCGCCGCTCGTCCGCCGTTGCATCCGGCGGACAGGCGGCCGTCTCGGTCCCACGCGGCTGATCCATCAGCATCGCGGTCTGCCCGCGCCGCGCCAAACGCACATAGCGCCGTGTCGAGGCATCGCCGGCGAGTGGCCGCAGCTCGGCGTCCCGCCATCCGGCATCCTGGATAAAGCGCTCCATCTGAGGGCGGCGCGCAACATTGAAGTTGTCGGTCACGCCCGCCGCTCCTACTTGAATTCGTCGATGCGCGCGACCCACGACCCGCGCGCAACGACTTTCGCCACGCGATGTTCCGCGTCGTCCGTCATCTCGAACATGACGTCCAACCGGTCGCGCGGCAGAAGTTCCGCCATCCGCTCCGGCCATTCGATCAGCAGCACACCTTCGTCTAGCGCCTCCTCGAGCCCCAATTCACGCACCTCGCTTTTGTCCTTCAAGCGATAAAGATCGACATGCCAAATCGCGAACGCGGGCGTTTCATAGGTCTGAACCAAGGTGAAAGTCGGGCTCGGCACCTCTTCCTGCGGCAAAAACCGGCGCACGATGCTACGCGCCAGCGACGTCTTGCCCGCGCCAAGTCCGCCGTAAAGCGCGACCACGTCGCCGGGCCGCAAAGCATCGGCGATCCGCCGCCCGAGCGCTTCGGTCTCGGCTTCGGATGTTAGGTCCAAAACAGTCAGATGATTTTGATCGGATAAGGTCATAGCGCGCGCAAGCATGGCGGCCCTTCTACAAGGCCGGGACCCTGCACCGCAATGGCGCCCAGCAGTGGAAAAAATCGGCGAATTCGCGCGGTTGCCCGCCCCCTCGCCCGCGTGCTAACGCAAGCCTCTTTCCAGGACGTGCGAGCGCCAATCCCATGGACGAATCGGTCGTTGTTGTCGGTGCGGGCCAAGCCGCCGCGCAGCTGGTCGCAAGCCTGCGCAGCGAAGGCTTTGCCAGCCCGATCACTTTGATCGGCGATGAGGCCTATATCCCCTACCAGCGCCCGCCCTTGTCCAAGGCGTTCCTGGCGGGCGAACTCGCAACCGAGCGCCTATTCATCAAGCCCGAAGAATTCTACGCCGACGCCAAATGCACGCTAATGCTGAATACGCGTGCAACCTCGATTGACCGCGCCCGCAAAATCGTAAAGCTCGCTGATGGCCGCGAGGTGCCCTACACAACGCTCGCATTGACGACGGGATCGCGCATCCGCGCATTGCCGTTGCCGGGTACCGATCTGCCAGGCTGTTATTACCTGCGCGGCATCGCCGACGTAGAGCGCTTGCAAGCCTTATTGAAGCCCGGCGCGCGCCTAGCCATCATCGGTGCGGGCTATATCGGGCTTGAGGTGGCAGCCGTCGCCGTCAAACGCAAACTCAGCGTGACGCTCCTCGAAGCCCTACCGCGCGTGATGGCGCGCGCGGCCTGCGAACCGGTTTCCGCCTTCTACGAAAACGAACATCGCAAAGCCGGCGTCGACATTCGTTGCGGCGCAAAAATCGATGCCATCGTCAAGGACGGCAACGCGCTTTCGATCAATACGTCGGCCGGCGATGTACCGGCGGATTTCATCCTGATCGGCATCGGCATTCTGCCCAACGTCGAACTTGCCGCCGTGGCGGGGCTGAACATCGACAACGGCATCGTCGTCGACCAGTTCGCTCGCACCGCGGACCCCGCGATCTATGCGATCGGCGATTGCACCAACCACCCGTGTTCCTATGCCGCCAGCGGGCGCGCGCGCCTGGAATCCGTGCAAAACGCGATCGATCAAGCCAAACACGCGGCCTCAGCCATTTGCGGCAAACCAAAACCCTACAACGAAGTCCCTTGGTTCTGGTCCGACCAGTACGACCTCAAACTCCAGATCGCAGGCCTTGCGATGCCCACGGACGCAGTTGTCCTGCGCGGCGATCCGGCGAGCCGCAGCTTTGCCGCGTTCCGTCTGCGCGACGGCGTTATCGGTGCGGTAGAGGCCGTCAATGCCGCCCCCGAATACATGATGGGCCGCCGCCTGATCGCCGCGCGCGCACGCGTCGCGCCCGACCGGCTTGCGGACAAGGCCATACCTATGAAAGAGATGACCTCGTAACGCAATTCCGGGATTGATAATGGCAAAGATCAAGTACGTAGAACACAACGGCAAGGAGCACGTCGTCGACGTCAAACCCGGCATGTCGGTCATGGAAGGGGCGGTCAAGAACCTGATCCCCGGCATCGACGCCGATTGCGGCGGCGCCTGCGCCTGCGCCACCTGCCACGTCTACGTCGACCAGACCTGGCTGGCAAAGCTTGAACCGATGCAGGAAATGGAAAAAACCATGCTCGACTTCGCAGAAGGCGTCGAAGTCAACAGCCGCCTCTCTTGCCAGATCAAGGTAAGCGACGCCCTCGACGGCTTCACCGTGCGCATGCCCAAGAGCCAGCACTAATCCCGGGAGCGCGGGCGAGCCAGACGAGCATCGGCACGATAGGGGGGAACGCCAGCACGAAGAGAATTCGTGTGTCGCGCATGGCGTGGGGGAACACCTGCATCTGCCCGAGGAATACGGCGACGATGTCGGCGACTTTCATATGCGAATGCGCATGTTCAGGCGGCTCCTTCAAACCTTCGCGGCGAGGTCACCGACATTCCAAATCCGATGAGCAGCACGGCGACGCCGATGATCGGTCGCGATGCGCCCGCGCCGAGCATGCCCGCGATCGGAGCTGTGTCGGCGAGCACGACCTGGCCGATATGGCTGCCCGCAATCAGCAAATAGACCAACGGAATCATCGCCCGGTAGCGAACCACGGAGATGAAGCCCAAGACGTTCAACATGAGATTGGTGGCGCCCCACCAACCGAACAGCACAATCGCGGCATTGGTCGCCTTGGCGCTGAACTTGTCGAGCGGAACCCCCTCGACGCCTTGCAGAACTTCGGGATTGGACCATAGCGGATTCAAGCCGATCTGGCTGACGCTGGCGAACGTCCTTGCGACCAAGAACAGCACCAAGAGCCAGAACGCGATCTTCAAACCCCGATAGTCGTTGTCGATCTGCTTCGGGAAAATGCGGCTCAACATGGGAGGTCTCTTCGGAAGATTACGGCGCTTGTTCCGCAGGCCTGCACCAATTCGTCAACTGCACGCGCACGAGCCAATAGAGCATCACGCCGAGGACAATGATCATGGACGCCAAAAGCACCGGCAAGCGCACACCGGGCGGCAACACCTTGGCGCCTTGCGCCGCGAATGAGCCGACGGCGATGAACAGACCGAAACACATCCGCCACAAATGCCGTGCGATGCGCTGCGCGCCGGAAAGGCCGGCTCGCCAGATGACGCTGAGGTCGGCCAACGCCGCCAGCGCCATGGCGCTGCTGATGCCGTAGAGCACATAGGGGAAGATCGGGTTCGGCGCCTTCGTCGCGCCCGTGGCAAGCGCGTATGCGCTCGTCGCGATTGCGATGGCGAGCGCGAGTGCGGCGAGGAACGCGCCGATTTCGAACGCGCCGGTTTCGGCGTCCTTGCGGCGGCCCGCCATCCAAGCCGTGGCGATGAAGTAGATGGTCATCAGACCGCCGACGACCAAACCGGGCTGCGGCTTCATCACCGCCAAAACCGAGGCGGTCGCGCCCATAAACAGCATCGAGAGGACGAAAATGGTGCCCGCAACGCGATGCGGTCCGCTGCCCTTGCGAAACAGCAGCGCCGCCGCGCCCGTCAGAACGCCGAGCGTTCCCATGCCGATGTGAACGGCCAAGATCCCCGTGTACATCATGCAGAACCACTGCCTTGGGATTTGGCCTTGACGGGCGTCGCAAGCGACAAAGCGAAGCCGATCGCGAGCGCCGCCATGAGACCCCAATTGATCAGCAAAGCGTCCGTGATGCCGTGAATCTCCACCGCACGTTCGATCGGGCTGATCGTCAGAATTCCACGCCTTCCGAACTGCTCGATCGCGAGCAGTAGGTACATCAGCGGAATCATCGCGCGATAACGGATCAACACCACGACGCCGAGCAGGCTGAGCACAAACAGCGCCAGACCCCAGGCCGCAAACATGAACATCACGGTGGAGGCGGCTTCCGCGCTGAACGTGTCGAGCGGGATGCGATCGACGCTTTGCGCGATGTAACGGTTGCTGATCCAGGGGTTTAAACCCGCGACGTTCAGGCCCATCAACAGCTTCACCAGCACCAGCGGAGCGAGAAGCCAAATCGCAAGCGCAAAACCTTGATAGGTGTTGTCGATCTGCTTGGGAAAGAGGCGGCTGAACATTGGA
>JANOFM010000005.1:0-20799 GCA_031413635.1 Alphaproteobacteria bacterium
GCTGAGAAGCGCCAGGCGATGGCGCGCGTGCGCGGGGCGCGCGCGGGTTTGCGCGTGAAGGAGCAAAAGGTGCTGCTCGATGCGGTCGTCGCGTTCGTCGACGTTGCGCGCAACGAAACGGTGCTCGATGTCGTGCGACAGGATGTTCAACTGCTGCAGGAGTTGTTGAAGGACGTCACCGACCGGCGCGCGGCGAACAAAGTCACCGACAGCGACGTCGATCAGACGCTGGCCGCACTCGAAGCGGCACGGGCCGAGTGCATCGCCAACCTGGCGGCGCTTCAAGACAGTTGGCGCGCCTATGAGCAAGTGGTGGGCGAGGAGCCGATGATGGCGGCAACGCCCGCCGGCGAGCCCTCGCGCGTGAATGCCTGCGTCGACGCCAAGGGCAACCGGATACGCTCGACGATCGCCATGCCGCGAGAGCTACCTTCGGCGCCGGGATCGCTGGAGGACGTTGAAAAGTCGGCGCAAGGCGACGTGCCGGAACTCGACGAGGCGCGTGCCGACGAGGAAGAAGCGCGGCATGCGGTTGCCGCCGCCTATGCCGAATTGATGCCGAGCGCCGGGCTGACCGCGCGGCTTGGTACCAGCGGTCAGGAATTCGACCCGGAGTCGATCAAACGCGACGGTTCGATCAGCGCGACGTTGAGCATCCCGATTTTCAACACGGGGGCCGAATGGTCGGAGATCCGTGCCGCGCGCGAGGCGAACAACCGGGCGCGATTGCTGATCACCAGCAGTCAGCGCCAAGTTACGCGCGACGCGGTGCATGCTTGGTACGACCTGGTCTCGATCCGCGCGGTAAGGACCGTCAACAAGGTGCAAGCCGCAACCGTGCTGCGCGCCTTTGAGGGTTTGCGCCGCGAGATGGCTGACCCCAAGCTGCACCGGTCGATCACGGATTTGCTGGGCCTGCGCGGCGCATTTCTGGGGACACAGAAATTGTTGATCGCCAGCGACCGCGACGAGGCGGTGGCGATCTATCGCTTGTTGGCGTCGATGGGCAGGCTGAACGTTTTGCATCTTGAACTGCCGGTCGCGGTCTACGACGCGGGCGCGAACTCGAAGGCGCAGGCGACCCGCAAGGTGGGCGATACGATCAACGGTGAGTAATGGCGCGCCGTCCTGATCGCGGGCGGCGGAACATGATGGCGGCGAGGCTCGCTAACATTGCGCCGGTGAGCATCACCGATGCGGTGGCAACCGCCAACTGCACCAGCGCGTTCGCGGGCACGCCCACGATCCACGCCACGAATACGAACGACGATACGATTGCGCCGGACAGCCCGGCATAGGCCCACCAGATCATGTCAGTCCCCCCAACACGCGGCACCCCTGTCGCGCATGTGGAAAAGCTTGAGGGGAAACAGTGGAAGCCGCCACACGTTCTACGAGAATGCACAACTGGCGCGCGAAAATTCACCAATAAATCCTTGCTGTTGCCAGGCCGACACGAGGTGGGTTTACGTGTGAGGGTTGTTCGGTTGGTCGGGCAGGACGGGTTGATCGTTGGGTCGACCTTCGTGTGAGTGTTCGTATTTTGTTCTTACTCGTAAACTCGAGTTTCTGCCGTTTGGCAGTGTTGGGCCTACTCTAGGTATACATGTTCAAAAGTTCGAACTACCTGAGGGTGTGCGTTCAACTTTTCAAACGATAGCCCGTTTTGAAGATCCAGCTGATGACGACGAGACAAAGCAGCAGGAAAATCAGCGTCGCGATCAGGCTGATTTCGACTGCTACGTCGCCCTTGCCGAAGAAGCTCCAGCGAAAGCCCGAGATCAAATAGACGATCGGATTGAACAGCGCGATGTCGCGCCAGACGCCGGGCAACATGTCGATGGAATAGAACGCACCGCCCAGAAACGTCAGCGGCGTGACCACCATCATCGGTACGATTTGCATCTGCTCGAAATTATTCGAGGCGATGCCGATGATGAAGCCGAACAGACAGAAGCTGGTGGCGATCAAGACGAGGAAGGCAACCATCGCGAACGGATGTTCGATGTGCAGCGGCACGAAGAGCGAGGCAGTCGCCAAGATGATCAGTCCAAGGACGATCGACTTGGTGGCGGCGGCTCCGACATAGGCGAGCACGATTTCCATTGCGGAGACGGGCGCGGAGAGGACTTCGTAAATGGTGCCGGTGAATTTCGGGAAATAGATGCCGAAAGCGGCGTTGAAGATGCTTTCGGTGAACAACGTCAGCATGATCAGGCCCGGCACGATGAAGGCGCCGTAGGCGACACCGTCGACATCGCCCATGCGCGAACCGATCGCCGAACCGAAGACGACGAAATAGAGCGATGTGGTGATGACGGGCGTGACCAGACTCTGCCACACGGTGCGCAAGGCGCGGCCGACCTCGGACTTGTAGATCGCCCAGACGGCGTGGTGGTTGAAGGCGGGGACGGTCATGGTTTCGCTCCGCGCTCGGTGACGAGGCTGACAAAGATGTCCTCGAGCGAGCTTTGCGTGGTGTTGAGGTCTTTGAAGCCAATGTTGAGCTCGCTCATGCGGCGGAGCAGGGCGGCGATGCCTTTGCGTTCGGCGTTGGCATCGAAGGTGTAGTCGAGTTCGTGGCCGTCGTCTTTGAGCGAGAGCTGCCACTCGGCGAGTTCGGGGGGAATTGCCACCATCGGTTCTTGCAGATGCAGCGTCAGTTGTTTCTTGCCGAGCTTTTTCATCAGTTTGGCTTTTTCCTCGACCAGGATCAGCTCGCCCTTGTTGATGACGCCGATGCGGTCGGCCATTTCTTCGGCTTCGTCGATGTAGTGCGTGGTCAGGATGATCGTCACGCCTTGATCGCGCAGGCGGCGGACGAGCGCCCACATGTCGCGGCGCAGTTCGACGTCGACGCCGGCGGTCGGCTCATCCAGGAACAGGATCGTGGGTTCGTGGCTTAGGGCCTTGGCGATCATCACGCGGCGCTTCATGCCGCCCGACAGCGTTTGCAGTTGGTCCTTGCGCTTGTCCCACAGCGACAGGTCTTTCAACACCTGCTCCATATAGGCGGGGTTCGGCGGGCGGCCGTAGAGTCCGCGGCTGAAATTCGTCGTCGCCCACACGGTTTCCCAGCGGTCGGTCGTGAGTTCCTGCGGTACCAGGCCGATCTTCGTCCGCGCGGCGCGATAATCGCCCAGCACGTCGTGGCCGTCGGCGGCGATCGTGCCGGTCGAGGGCGTGACGATGCCGCAAACGATGGAAATCAGCGTCGTCTTGCCGGCGCCGTTCGGGCCCAAAAGTGCGAAAATTTCGCCTTTTTTGATGTCCAAATCGATGGGTTTGAGCGCCTGAAGACCCGAGGCATAGGTCTTGGTCAGGCCCTTGATCGAAACAATAGGTTGCATCGGCGGACCATAGGGCAGGGAGCGGGTAAACCAGAAGGGTGGTTCGTTGCCGCAGAAAAACTTCGATGCCCTTGTCGAACTTGCGGGCGGCCGTTCGACGTGTCAGTGGAGCCGAGATAATTGGCCGAAAACAGACCTGTATCGCAAGGAGTTCAGCATGAAACGCCTTTTGTTAACGGCAGCGGCCTTTATCGCGCTGGCGGCCTGCTCGCCATCCGGCGACCCACAGAAAAAAGAGGAAGCCAAGAGCGAGGCGGCGCCGGTTGCGGCCCCCGTGGCAGCGGCTCCCGTCAAGACCGGCGCGCCGGCCGGTGCCTATACGCTCGACAAGGCCCACGCGAGCCTGACGTTTCGGGTCAACCACATCGGGTTTTCGAATTATACGGCGCAGTTTACGAACTTCGACGCGCAACTCCAGTTCGATCCCGCGAACCCCGCGGCGTCGAGCGTGACGGCGAGCGTCGATCCGAAGTCGCTGGCGCTGCCTGCGCCGCCAGCGGGTTTTGTCGATGAATTGCTCGGTGCGAAATGGCTCGATGCGGTGGGCTTTCCGGAGATGAAATTCAAGTCGACAAAGGTCGAGCTGACGGGCGCAAACACGGCGCGCATCACCGGCGACTTTACGATGCGCGGTGTGACGTTGCCGGTGACGCTGGATGCCACATTCAACGGCGGCTATGCCGGCCATCCTTACGACCCGCACGCACGCATCGGCTTTTCGGCACACGGGTCGCTGCAGCGCGCCGCGTTCGGCGTGAAGGAAGGCGTGCCACCGCCGGGCTCGACCATGGGGGTGAGCGACAATGTCGATATCGCCATCGAGGCCGAGTTCAATGGCCCACCGCTGGCGGCAGCGGCGCCGTGACGTAGGCCAAGACCAAGCGCGTAAGTTCGTCTTCGAATTCGCGTGAGGCGATGAACTTCGCGTCTTCGTAAGTGGCGGCGCGCACGACGCTGTCGACGGCGCGGGTTAGGACGAAGAGTGCGATCGGCGAGGGGGGGCGCGTATTTGCGGGCAACAGGTGCGCGCCGCGGGTCGCGATCAGGTCGGCGATGTCTTGCACCGGCTTTGCGATCTCGTCGCTGTGGCCGGTGGCGATCAGGGTTTCCATGAGAATGCGGCGCGCCTTGTTGCGGCGGCCGTAGCCTTTGATGAGCGCGCGGATGGCGAGGCGCACGGGAGATTCATTTGTTAGGCGCAAATCTTCGGTCAACGCTTTGGCGACGGAGGCGCGCACCGCCTCCGTCTCGCGCCGCGCCATGGCGAGGATGATCGCGTCCTTGTTCGGAAAGTACGCATAGAGTGTGCCGACGCTGATGCCCGCCAGTTTGGCGACGCGGTTGGTGTTCAAACCCTGTCGGCCCTCGGTCTGAAGAATCCGAGCCGTCGCCTCGAAGATCGTTTCGACGGTGTCGAGCGCGCGCGCTTGCAGCGGCATTCTTCGTGTTGAATCAAGTGCTTGGCGTTTCTTTGCCATGGACGGTTCGCCGCTTTCCAATCCGAGTAAAAAAATGTGAGCTTTGCTCGTATAACTGCAGAACTCGGTTTTGGCTAGAGCTTTGCGCGGGAGCGAAGAGATGAGACTCGGACTGATGGTTTCCGGCGTGTTGGCGATGCTGATCGCCGGTATCGTCGTGTTTGTGCAGCCGGGATTGCTGATCCAAATCGCCAGCGGGTCGGTCAGTCAAAACGTGTGCACGAAGACGTTTGCGTCCGGGATTAGCCCCCAGGAAGTTTACGCGCAAGACATCCGGCCGGAACCCGGCATCGGGTTGATCGATTGGGCGTTGCACTTCAACGTCGATCGTTCGCGTCAAGAGGTGCGCACGACCGTGTTCGGTGCGTTTGCGAGCCGGTCGGTGTTTCGGGTCGGCTTCGGTTGCGTGCTGCGGCATGACGGTGATGCGCCGCTTCAAGCTGTGACGGTTGATGCGGCGGCAGATGGGCCTTCGCTGTTGCCGGAGATCGCGGGACCCGGCTTGGTTGCGGCGATCAACCCGGCTGTGAAGGCTGCGGTCGATGGCGCATTCGTAGAACCTGCCTCGGGGGCGCGGCGTTGGACGCAGGCGGTTGTCGTCGTGCATGACGGGCGCGTGGTCGGCGAGCGTTACGCGCCGGGTTACGGCGTCGATACGAAGTTGCTGAGCCATTCAATCGCGAAGTCCGTGGTCAACGCCTTGGTTGGGATATTGGTGCGCGAGGGCAAGCTCGCCATCACGGGCAAGGCACCGAGCGCGGGGTGGCAGGAAGACGACGATGCGGGAGGCAGCGCGGCGGTCGATGATCTGCTGCGCATGGCGTCAGGCTTGCCGCTCGACGAGGGCATGGGCCCCGGGTTAGCGCAGCGCATGTGGTTCGTCGAAGCCGACACCGCGAAGTTTGCCGCAACGACGCGGCCGACGGCGCCGCCGGGGACACGTTGGGCGTACAGCAATCTCGGCTATGCGCTGTTGTCGCGCAAGGTTCGCGAGGCGATCACGGGTGACCAGCGCTCGATTGCGGCCTTTGCGCAGCGAGAATTGTTTGAGCCGCTCGGCATGCGGCACGCCTATATGGAGTTCGATGCGGCGGGAACACCGGCGGGTTCGAACGCCGTGTTGGCGACAGCGCGGGAGTGGGCGACGTTTGGGCTGCTCTATCTGAATGACGGCATCGTGGGCGGAAGACGCATCTTGCCGGAGGGGTGGGTCGCCTATTCGCGTAAGCCGACGCTCGACACCGGCTACGGCGCTGGATTCTGGCTTAATTCGGCGAGCACGCTCAATCCGTGGGGGCGGCCGTGGGGGCTTCCCGGTGCGCCCAGCGAAGCATATTTCGCGCGGGGCTATTTGGGTCAGTACATCGTCATCGTGCCGTCGGAACATCTCGTCGTCGTGCGCTTCGGTTCATCTCACGCCCCGGGTGGCGATCCGGAAGGCGTGGGTGCGTTGGTGCACGACGTGATCGCGGCGCTGCACTGAGGCAATCACCTGTGATCGGCGCCGGCTGAATGCGCTAAGGTCACTCCCTTCGGATCCGCATAGGAGGTCGAACGTGGACAATGAGATTTCGATTCAGGTCTTGCGTCGTGCGTTGCTCGCGCTGCGTCTAACGCTTGGACTATTCTTGCTGCAGTGGGGCATCGAAAAGTTTGTGGTGCCTTCGAACACGACCGCGATCTGGGGCTATTTCTACGGCCTCAGCGTGCCGGCGACTTTGGGCTATGCGTTCGGCGTGGCGGAGATTGCGATTGCGGTGTGTTTGGTCTTGGGGCTCTACCGCACTGTCTCCTACGGCGCGGCGATGGTGTTGCACGCGGTGACGGTCGTCGTGTCGTGGCGGCAGTTGATCGATCCTTGGGCCGGGGGCGCGAACCATCTCTTCGTGGCCAGTGTGCCGGTGTTGGGTGCGTTCGTGGCGCTGTTTCTGCTGCGCCAATGGGATCGCGGCGTGTTGGATGCGAAGACGTAGCTCTGCGGGCAGAGGTGCTCGGAAACCCGCTGGAATTGCAGGTTTTGCGTCGACTCGATTCGAGTCTATGTTCGCGCATCATCACATCGGGGAATCACCCATGCGCCTTTTCGCTTCACTCGCCGCCGTCGTTCTTTCCACCACGTCCGCGTTGGCGGGCGGCGCCAGCGTTTCCGGAAGTTGGACCGGCGAGATGCGCCAGATCGATCCGACGCAAGAGAGCAGCTATCCGATGACGCTCTCGCTGAACGGCGCGAAGGGAACGAGTTCGTATCCCACGCTTAATTGCGGCGGCTCGTGGTCGCGGATCGGCGTGACAAAGGAGGGCTATGCGATCTTCAATGAAACCGTCGCCAACGAGCCGGGCGCGAGTTGTATCGACGGTGTAGTGATCGTCTATCCCTATGCCGGCAAGTTGGTCTTGGGGTGGTTCGCCGCTTTCGAGGGTGCGCCGTCGCTGGCTTCGGCAGTGCTGGCGAAGGACGCGAAATAGCGCAGCGCTATAGCGGCACGATCTGCGACTTTTCCTGCGCGTAGGGCACGAAGCCCATTTTTTGGTAGAGCGGCAAGGCACGCGGGTGGTCGAGCGTGTTGGTGTGGACCCAGAGGCGCTCGATCGGTCTCGACCAGGCGGTGTCGATGGCGGTGGCGAGCAGGAAACTTCCCAACCCTCGACCAAGAAAGTCGGAGAAGAGGCCGAAGTAAGCGAGCTCGGCCTCGGTCCGCCGTCTGAAATCGAGTTCGGCGTAGCCCGCCGGCGCGCCTTCGCAATAGAGAACGTAGAGTTCGACGTTCGTGTCTTGGACGATTGCCGCGAGCGCTTCGTCGCTCATGCGGGTGCGATCGACCCAGACATGATCGCGGCCGACTGTTTGATAGAGGTAGCGATAGAAATGCACCGGCGGCTGCTTGACCTTGAGCAGCATGACGCGTCCGTTGTCTTGGTCGTGGCGCAGTTGCGGACGCAAGTGCGGGGGGCGCGCCTTCATCTCTAGCTTGGTGACGGTGATAGGGATCGGTTGCTTGGTCATTTTTCGAGCGGCAGGTCGTTGCGCGAGCCCCATTCGGCCCAGGAGCCATCGTAAAGCGCGGTGTCGCGCGCGCCCAGTTCGTGCAGGCCGAGCAAGACTACGGCGGCGGTGATGCCGGAGCCGCAACTGGCGACGACAGGCTTCGCCGGGTCGATGCCTGAGTCGTGGAAAGCGGCCGCCAAGGCTTCGACTTTGCGCATCGTGCCGTCGGGATTGAGTAGGCGCTGATAGTGCAGGTTCCGGGCGCCGGGAATGTGGCCGCCGCGCACGCCGGGGCGCGGTTCCGGCTCGGTGGCATTGAAGCGCGCGGGTCCGCGGGCGTCGACGATTTGTTCGCGCTTGGTCGTCAGGTTTTCATTCATCTGCGCCGCATCGCGCACGAGCAGCCGATTTGGCCGCGGGGTGAAGTGGCGTTCGCGATGGGCGGGAATCATGTCGTCCGAGGGCCTTCCCTCGGCGCGCCATTTTGGGAAGCCGCCGTCGAGCACCGTGACGTCGTTGTGGCCCATGACGCGGAACATCCACCACACGCGCGCGGCGGAGAACAAACCTGCGCCGTCGTAAACGACGATGCGATGGCCGTCGCCCAGCCCCAGTTTCTTGACGCGCGAGGCGAACCTCTCCGGTGCGGGCAGCATGTGCGGATAGGGCGAGGCGGTGTCGGAGATCTCGTCGATATCGAAGAAGACCGCGCCGGGTATGTGGGACTCGACATACTCGGCTTTCGGATCGCGCTTGGCGTCTGGCAAGTACCATGAGGCATCGACGATGCGGATGTCGGGCGCGCTCAAGTGATCGGCGAGCCATTGGGTGGAGACGAGTGCGCTCATTTCGTGTTCTCCAGCCACTCGGGGACAGGCAAGCCCTTCGAGCGCAAGAATTCGGGGTTGTAGAGTCTCGACGCATAGCGCGTGCCGCAGTCGCACAGCAACGTTACGATGATATGACCGCGACCCATGGCGCGCGCGAGGTGGTAGGCGCCCGCGACGTTTATGCCGGACGACGTGCCGAGGCAAAGCCCCTCGTCGCGCAACAGCTCGAAGCAGAAGGGGATCGCTTCGCTGTCGGGAATCTGAAACGCCTCGTCGGGCTTGAAGCCTTCGAGGTTGGCGGTGACGCGGCCTTGGCCGATACCTTCGGTGATGGAGGAGCCTTCGGCCTTCAACTCGCCGTGCTTGTAGTAGTTGAAGAGCGCTGCGCCCATCGGATCGGCAAGCGCGATTTTCACGTTCGGATTGCGCGACTTGAGTGCGACCGACACGCCGGCGAGCGTGCCGCCGCTGCCGATTGCCGAGACGAAGCCTGCAACCTTGCCGTCCGTTTGGTGCCAAATCTCGGGTCCGGTCGTTTCGATATGGGCTTGGCGGTTGGCGATGTTGTCGAATTGGTTCGCCCAGACCGCGCCGTTCGGTTCCTTCGCGTTCAGTTCCTCGGCCAGGCGGCCGGAATATTTGACGTAGTTGTTCGGGTCTTTATACGGCACGGCCGGCACTTCGATCAGTTCCGCGCCCATCTGGCGCAGCGTGTCTTTCTTTTCCTGAGACTGCGTGTTCGGGATGACGATCACGGTGCGATAGCCAAGCGCGCGCGCGACCATCGCGATGCCGATGCCGGTATTGCCCGCCGTGCCTTCGACGATGGTGCCGCCGGGTTTGAGCGTGCCTTTGCGCTCGGCGTCGCGGACCATGTAGAGCGCGGCTCGATCTTTGACGGACTGGCCGGGATTCATGAACTCGGCCTTGCCCAGGATTTCGCAGCCCGTGGCGTCGGAGACGCGCTTTAGGCGGATGAGCGGCGTGTTGCCGATGGCGTCGATGACGCTGTTCTTGATGTCCATGGCGTGTCCGATGCGTTTGCGGGCAACGTATTTGCGCGCGCGCCCCGCCGCAAGGGCGAGTTAATGCTTGAGACGCGTGCGTGCGGGCGCCTGCATTTCCGGCTCGATCTCGGCCTTGATAGCGTGCCAAACGGCGTCGATCTCGGACATCGGCGTAACGCCGTAATGCTCGGTCATCACCTTGCGGGTGACGGCGAGCAGCAGCGGCTTGTCGTGTCGGCGCCAATGCTCGAAGTTCCATGGTCTACCGCTGGATTTCAGTCGCGTGGTGGCGACGTAGAAGCGGGCGGCGATTTCGGTGTCGGCGGTCGTGACGTCGGCGATGGTGGGGGCGTATTCTTCGTCTTCGAAATATGCGATTCGCTCGACGTCGGTGGCGGTCAAGTGCTCGACGATCAAGCCGTCGACGCGGCCGGCGCGGCGTTCGATCAAGGTTGGGAATGAATAGTTGACGGCGATTTCGGCGGCGAAGCCCTTGAGCCAACCGAGCGTGAATTTCAGATGGCCCGCGTTGCGACCGATGACGGCTTCAAGAAGTTCGCGGTCCATCAACGAGCCGTAGAAGAAGAAAGTGTGACCGCTCAACTCGACATGCACCCCGGGCCTGAATTCGAACGCGCTTATAGACGCAAACAGGTTCATCTGTCAGGTGCCGATCGCGTCAGGGCTTGATTGCACCGATATCCATGAAGCGCTTCGTCATGCCTTCGAGCGTCATGAGGCGACGGGTGCGTTTGACGGGATCTTCGGCGGTGATGTTGACGCCACGCACGATGCGGCGCAGCACCGCGCCGCTGTCGAGGCAGGTGTCGATGTCGATGACATTGAGGCAGGCGGAATCTTGTTCGAACGTGCCGAAGGCGGCCAAACCGGATCCGGTGACGTCTGTGAGGATCGCGCGGTTGACGCCGCCGTGGGCGACGAGGAGCAGGTTTGTCCAGTCCGGCTCGTTCAAGATGCGGTTGAATGCCGGTACGACGCGGCCGACGAAGTCGGCAAACGGTTCGCCGGCGGCGTAACAGGCGCCGGGCTCGGACGCCCTGAACATGGCGTAGGCGTAGTCGACGGGGCTCAGTTTCGCGCGTGCGATCGGGTCACCGCCTTGGATTTCTTCGAGCGGGGGTACGATTTCGAGTTGGAGTTCGCGCTTACCGAGCACGATCGCGCCGGTCTCCCGCGTGCGCAGCAGGCCCGAGCAGATCGCACGGTCGAATTCGATCTCCGCCATCATTTGGCCCATGGCAGTGGCCTCAGCGCGACCCTTGGCGGTCAACGGTACGACGCGCGAGTCGGGTGCGCGGGTGCCGTCGGGGCGGATGTACTCGGCCTCGGCATGGCGCATCAAATGAATGCGGCGGCGGCGTGTACGGTCGAAGGGCAAGTCCATGGTGCTTGTGCATATCCTGTTGGTTTCGTTGCTCCGGATTGTGTTACGAGAATTTTCCGAACGACAACAGTGTGGCGGGCGTCGATATGCATTGGATCGCGATGGCGGTCGGCGGGTTTTACGTGGTTGCAGGCGTCATTGCGCTACGGATGATGCGGCTCGACCGCTTGATGGACGGTGTGCTGGCGGCGTTGGAGGGTAAACCACAACCCGCGAACGAACGCTGGAAGAGCGCAATTTTGACGACTGGCAGCTTCTTGACGCTGACGAGCGGTGCCGCGCTGGCGATGTTGAGCGCATGGGCGCTGCCGTTGTTTCTCGCCAACGCGCTTGTTCAAGGTGGGTATTTGGCTTGGGCCGAACGCGCGTTGCCGCCTGCGGATACGGATGAGGTGCAAGGCCGGCGGCAGACCAAAAATGCGTTTGTGGTCTATCTGGCAGCGTGTGCCTTTGTCGTTTGGGTGTCGGCCCGAGGTCAGATGCGCCCGTGGCCGCTGAGCGTCGAGGCGATGCTTGCTGACGCATTCGCGATCGGTGGCATCGCGCTTGCCGGTTGGGCTTCCATGTTCATTCCTAGTTCTTGGTTTTCACGGACATCTTCGACAAGCGAATCTGTTGGGGCCGCGATTCCGGATGCGGACACTGTTCCCAAACATCTGCGTCTGGCGCCGGATTGGCAGCGCTGGCCGCTTTGGGATGCGGAGACGGGCGACAATGTCAGCTGCTTTCGGCTGAACTTGCCAGACGCCTTGGCCGAACGCATCGAGGCATGGGACGATGCTTGGCAAGAAACCTACAACGGCGACGATCCGCCTTCGAGCGGGTTCAAGACTGAAATTGAGCAGCAATCCTATGTCGATGAGGGCCGATCAATCGTGCAGGAGCTGCGGCGTGTTTGGTCGGGACGAGTGGAAATTTCCGACGAATTTCGCTGAGGTGCCCGCGAGTCTTGCGTTCGCTGCGCGCGTTACTAAAAAATGAAGTGGCTCCCCGAGCCGGATTCGAACCAGCGACCAACCGGTTAACAGCCGGTTGCTCTACCACTGAGCTACCGGGGAACATTGGAAGATTGTTGACCTTCCTAGACGGTAGGGCCGTGCCTATATCAGAGCGGGGTTAATCGCGAAAGAAAATTTGTCCGCGCGCAGGAAGGCTCTCATGTCCCACGTTAAATTCGGCCGATACAAAGTCAGGGTGCCGCCTACGAAAACGGGTCGGCGGGTACTCGGCGGAGCGCTGGTCGCGGGCAGTACGCTTTGGTTTCTGCCGGTGTTGGGGCTTTGGATGTTGCCGGCGGGACTGGTGGTTTTGTCGGTTGATTCGCCGAAGGTGCGCCGCTTTCGCCGCGTGAACGAGGTTCGTGTCGTTCGCTGGTGGCGGTCGCGGCGAGAAACGGATTCTGCTTCCGACAAAGAAAAAGGGCCCGGCAGAACCGGGCCCGAAGTTGGGTAGATGGTGGGGTGTCTTCATGGGAAGACGACGGGACATTGCGTTCATTAGGTTAACAAATGGTTAACAAGATATTGGGGTTTGTATCCAACTGAGCCCAATCTCTAACGAATCCTTCATGTATTTGTTTCGGCTCGAGACTTAAGACTTTGAGCTGCCATCGCGTATCCGCCGTCGGCACCATCGACAAAATGAATGTGCCCACCGTCGTCGGTCGAGGCGACAAAGCACGTCATCAGCGCCGATGTGGCGCGGTGGAGGCCGAATTCGATCAGATTTTTGGCCCGAGCGGCCTTGAGAATCTCTTCGATTCTATCGGCTTCGACAGGATCGCAGTCGATGACCATGCGGAGCGAGTCGGCGAACTTGCGGTAATCGCAATGCGACTGATGGGCGGCGTAGTACGAGCGAGCGTTGAATCCGCCGATCGTCATGCCTGTTTTCTCGGACACGATGGCGAGCAGCGACTGGCCGTAGACCTCGAACAGACTGCGACCGAAAATTCGCTCGAGCCGTGCGCCGCGCGGGGGCCAGCTTGGCTTGAGATTGGCTGGAGATACTGGGCTAGGGTCGTGCGCAATCACGCGTTGTATCTGCTCGTATAGCTCGCGGTAGGCCGGCACCAACGGTGACGCCTGATCCGTCGCCCTGACGATTGCCGACAACATCACCCCGTTTTGGGTCTGCAACGGTTGCCACCGGCAGGATAGACCGTTGAGGTCTGCGTCTTGAGTTGCAGCATCCGCGCCGACGATGAATTGGGCGCCATGCGAGGATTTAGCGATCGCCTCGGCGCAATCGATGCCGCCGCCCGAAATCATGGCGAGTTTTCGAGCGGGGCCGAGCGCTTGATAGGCGAGCATAACGTCGCGGCCTTCGGCGCGTACCACCGAGACCGGCACGAGCGCGCAGCGCATGTCGAGCGACAGCGCGTTGCGGCCGATTTGCTGGACGCCCTGCAGTGCCTTGCGGGCGGCGCCCGCAAGTTCGCTTGGCACCAGCACCACGCCACCATCGCCGCCGAATGCAAACGGCAAGTCTCTGCCGGAACAGGCGTTCAGAATTCCGACAATCGTGGATGCGCCCGCGAGATTGACGTCTTTGTAGCGGCCTGCGGCTATTGCCGGTGTCGATTGCACGACGTCGCCCACAGCAATCAGCCAATCGTCCGGAACGCGGACATAGTTGGCAAGCTCAAGCGCGCCGGCGAAGGTCGCGACCGTGGTTGGGTTCAAGGGCGTTGCGAGCCGGTTTTCAGAATCGGGAAACTGCGAAAGCGCGTTGGAGGCCACGCCCGGAATTGAACCGGGGTACGAGGTTTTGCAGACCTCTGCGTAACCACTCCGCCACGTGGCCATACCAATCGCGGGGCGTGCTATAGCAGAGCGGGATCGGCGCCACAAACACTTGGCGACTGCGCGGGCGCGCCAGATTGTCAGCCGGTCGGCACGCCGATATAAGCCCCCAACTCTTCGATTTCGGCTGGATTCTCCTCATGTCAGACATGTCCGTCGCCCGCGCCCATATGGTTGAAGGCCAGGTTCGCACAAGCGATGTTACCGACAAGCGCATCACCGGCATCATGGGGCAGTTGGAGCGCGAGCGGTTTGTTCCCCTAGATAAGCGCGCGCTCGCGTACGCCGATATGTGCGTCGAGGTTAAGGCGGGGCGGTATCTCATGGACCCGCGCAACTTGGCCAAGCTGATGCAGTTGGCGGAAGTGCAGCAAAGCGATCGCGTGCTCGATGTCGCCTGCGCGACGGGCTATTCGGCGGCGGTGCTGTGTCAGATATCGGCGGATGTGGTGACGCTGGAGGAAGACGAAGAATTGGCGAAGTTCGCGGCGCCGGTGCTGCGCACTTGCGACAAGCTCGGACGCTTGTTCGGTGTGGTTGGTCCGCACAAAATTGGCGCACCGACACAAGCGCCGTTCGACGTAATTTTCGTGAATGGTTCGGTGTCGGAAGTTCCCCAGGCCTGGGTACAGCAGCTGAAGGAGGGCGGCCGGGTGGTCGTCATCATCTCCGACGGTCCCCTGGGAAAGGCCTATTTTTGCGTGCGCAAGGGGGGGGTGCTCAGCCGAAGGTTTGCTTTTGATGCCACAGTCCCGCTGCTTCCGGGCTTTGAGCGATCACAAAGCTTTGTGTTCTAGCCCTAAACCGTTGTTATGACGGGCACTTAATACATATTGTTAATCCGACATTTACGATCTTTACGTTAACCTCGATGGGTTCGCGAGGAGAGTTTGCGTGCGAGTTGGGGAAGCGATGAGCGTTTTTGGTAAGTTCGGGCTGCTGCGTTTCCGCGGTGCGTTGCTCGCGACCGTGTTTTGCGTTCCCGGCGCCAGCGCCGACACGCTGACGGACGCATTCGTCAAGGCCTATCAGTCGAACCCGCAGCTCGCGTCGGAGCGTGCCAATCTGCGCGCGACGGACGAAAACGTGGCGCAAGCGATCGCGCAGTGGCGCCCGCGCGTAACGATCAGCGCGGATTATTCGAAAATCCAAACCGAGTCGAAGACGGACCCCGCGATTGGAACTGAGTTCAAGACGGAACCGTGGAGCGCGGACATTACCGCGACGCAGACGGTTTTCGCCGGTGGGCGCATCCTGGCGCAGCGTCGTCAGGCGGATGCGCAGGTGCGCGCCGGGCGCGCTATTTTGCATGCGACCGAACAGAATGTTTTCCTCGACACCGTGTCGGCCTACATGAACGTGGTGCGCGACGAGGCTGTGCTGAAACTCAACAAGACAAACCTCGAGCTGCTCAAGAAGCAATTGGAAGCCGCCCAGGCGCGCTTCGAAGTGGGCGAGATCACACGCACGGATGTGGCGCAAGCCGAGGCTCGCTACTCCGCCGGCGAAGCCAGCTTGACCGCCGCCGAAGCGAGCTTGAAAGCCAGTCGTCTATTCTACGAACGGACCGTGGGCGAAGCGCCGGCAACGCTCGAAGCCAAGCCGACTGTTCCTTCTGTACCGGAAACCGAGGCGGAAGCGCGAGGGACGGCTAATGCGCGCAATCCGCAACTCGTTGCCGCACGCGAAGCCGAACAAGCCGCGCTTTATGCGATCGACTTTGCGGTCGGGCAAATGCTGCCGACGATTAGCGTTCAGGCCAGTTATGGCCGCAGCGGGCAAGAGCGCGGCCTGGAGAGTATCGGCGACGATACGCGCGTGACGGCAACCGCCTCCATGCCTCTTTACCAAGGTGGCGCCGAGTGGTCGAGCATCCGCCAGGCAAAGGAATCCAACAATAAGGCGCGCCTCGATACCGAAGACGCGCGTCGCGCGGCCGACGAGGGCGTGTCGAACGCTTGGGAAAGCTACCGCGCCGCCAAGGCGTCGTCGGAAGCCAACGCAAAGCAGGTCAAGGCCTCCGAGATCGCCTTCGAGGGTGTGCAGCAAGAGCTCGAGGTCGGTTCGCGCACGACACTAGACGTATTGAACCAACAACAGGAATTGCTGAACGCTCAGGTGGCATTGGTTCGCAGCGAGCGCGACGAGGTCGTCTCCGGCTACGCGCTGCTTGCGGCGGTGGGCCGTTTGACGGCGCAGGAGTTGGCGCTGCCGGTGCAACTCTATGACCCGGTCGCAAACTACGACATGCAGACCTGGCGGCCGTTCGGCGCGGCGACTTACGAAAACTAAGCTTTTTTGCTGTATTCACCGTAAGTCCGAACTTGCCAGAGGGGCTCTGACGCCCTACTGGCATTTGCGCCGCCCTTGGCTTAGTTTCGCCGCGAGGTTGCGCGAAGCCCTACGAGGTCCACGACCATGCCCACGCCCTCGGCACAACAAGAACCGACGATGGAAGAAATTCTCGCTTCCATCAGGCGTATCATTTCCGAAGACGCCGAGCCGGGCAAAGCCGGCGGAGCAGCCGCGCCTTCGCGGGATGGCGACGTGCTGGAGCTTACGAACGTCGTGCACGACGACGGCAGTGTCGGTGCCGCCGCCGCGCCACCGCCGGAGCCTCCGCGCCGCCGAGCCGCGCCTGAACCCTTACCGGAACCACGGGTGGCCCGCCGGGCGCCCGAGCCCAAACCCGTACGCAATCAATCGGACTTCGATATGGTGGATAAAGATGATCGCGACGGCGTCTTGTCGTCGCAGGCCACGTCGGCCGTCAGTAATGCCTTCGGCATGCTGTCGCGCGAGCGCGAAGTGAGCGTCGGCGGCGGCACATCGCTGGAAGACATCGTCACGCAGATGATGAAGCCCATGCTCGCGGCGTGGCTCGACCAGAATCTGCCCGAAATCGTAGAGCGCGTCGTACAGCAAGAAGTCGAGCGCGCTTCACGCAACAGCGGGCGCCGCCGCTAAATATTCCAGCGAAGGCTCGACAGGTCCCGGTGCAATCCAAAAGGGCTGCACGCGAAGCGGTATTGCGCTAAGGCTTAAACCATCATGCTTGAAAAAACCTACACTCCGAAAGACGCGGAAGAGCGGCTCTACCAAGCGTGGGAGGCGTCGGGGGCCTTTCGCGCCGGCAATAAGCCGGATGCCAAGCCCTTCACGATCGTTATTCCGCCGCCGAACGTCACGGGCGCACTGCATATGGGGCATGCGCTCAACAATACGGTGCAGGATATCCTCGCACGTTTCGAGCGCATGCGCGGTCGCGACGTGCTGTGGCAGCCGGGCATGGATCACGCAGGCATCTCGACGCAGATCGTCGTCGAGCGCCAACTCGCGGAGCGGCAAACGTCGCGTCAAAAACTCGGTCGCGAGGAGTTCTTGAAGCGCGTTTGGGAGTGGAAGGACGAATCCGGCGGCACGATCCTGCGCCAGCTGAAGCGGTTGGGCGCATCGTGCGATTGGTCGCGCGACCGCTTCACGATGGGCAAGACCGAGACCGATCAGATGAGCCGTGCGGTGCTCAAGGTCTTCGTCGAACTCTACGCTCAAGGTTTGATGTACAAAGACACGCGTTTGGTGAACTGGGATCCGAGCTTGCAAACGGCCGTGTCGGACCTCGAGGTCGAGAACATCGAGATCAAGGGTAATCTCTGGCACATCAAGTATCCGCTGGCCGATCATCCCGACCAATTCATCATCGTGGCGACGACGCGACCCGAAACGATGCTGGGCGACACCGCGGTCGCCGTGCATCCCGACGACGAGCGCTATCGCGCGTTGGTGGGCAAGAAGGTCCGTTTGCCACTGAGCGATCGGTTGATTCCGATCGTCGCGGACGAATACGCAAATCCCGAGAAGGGTTCCGGTGCGGTGAAAATCACGCCGGGCCATGATTTCAACGACTATGAAGTCGGACGGCGGCACAAACTCGAAGCGCTGAACATTCTGACGCTCGACGGCAAGATCAACGACAAGGCGCCTGCGGCCTATCGCGGGCTCGATCGTTTCGCTGCGCGCAAGCGCGTGGTCGCCGATCTGGAGGCGTTGGGGTTGATCGAGAAGGTCGAGCCGGTCACCCATGCCGTGCCGCATGACGAGAAGACGAAGACCGTCGTGTTGGAGCCCATGCTGACGGAGCAATGGTATTTGAACGTGAAGCCGTTGGCGCAGAAGGCGCTCGCCGCGGTGCGCGACGGGCGCACGAAGTTCGTGCCGGAGCGTTTTGCCGACGAGTACAAACGCTGGCTCGACGATATCCGGCCGTGGTGCGTGTCGCGTCAACTGTGGTGGGGTCATCAGATTCCCGCGTGGTACGACGACAAAGGGAAAATCTACGTCGCCGAAACTGAAGCTGCCGCGCAGGCGCAAGCAGGAAGTGGTGTGAAGCTCACGCGCGATCCCGACGTGCTCGACACTTGGTTTTCGTCGGGTCTGTGGCCGTTCTCGACCTTGGGATGGCCCGACGCGACGCCGGAGCTGCAGCGCTATTATCCGACCGACGTTTTGGTCACGATGTTCGACATCATCTTCTTCTGGGTCGCCCGGATGATGATGTTCGGACTTCATTTCACGAAGGACGCGCCTTTTCACACCGTCTACATCCATCCGCGCGTCGTCGACGACAAAGGACAGAAAATGTCCAAGACACGCGGCAACGTGATCGATCCGCTGACCTTGATCGACGAGTTCGGCGCGGATGCCTTGCGTTTCGCGCTGGCGATTGCGGCGGCGGCGGGCAAGGATTTGCGCATCGGGCGCGGCCGTGTCGAGATTTATCGCAATTTCTGCACGAAGCTTTGGAACGCTGCGCGGTTTTGCGAGATGAACGGTTGCGTGCGGGTCGAGGGGTTCGATACGTCCAAGCTGGCATCGACCGTGAACCGATGGATAGTCGGCGAGCTTGCGTGCACGCGGAACGAATTGACGGCGGCGCTGGAGGCCTATCGCTTCAACGATGCGGCGGGTGGACTCTATGAGTTCGTGTGGAACGTCTATTGCGATTGGTATCTCGAATTTATCAAGCCGGTGTTGAACGGCGGCGATGAAGCGCTCAAGGCCGAGACGCGGGCGACGGCGGCTTGGGTATTCGACGAGACGCTGAAGCTGATGCATCCGTTCACGCCGTTCATCACGGAAGAACTGTGGTGCGTGACGGGCGAGCAGGGACCTCAGCGCAAAACCATGCTGATTTCGGCGTCGTGGCCGGATCACTCGGCGATTGCGCGCGACGAGGCTGCGGCGTCCGAGATGAATTGGGTTAAGAGTTTGATCTCGGAGGTGAGGTCCGTACGAGCGGAAATGAACGTGCCGCCGGCGGCGAAGTTGCCGCTGCAGTTGAAGGGCGCGAGCGGGGCGCAGGTCGAGTGGCTTGGCCGGCACAACGAGTTGATTTTGCGGCTTGGGCGTCTCGAAACGGCGGTGGCTGCAAGCGAGCTGGCGAAAGGGTCGGCTCAGATCGTGGTGGGCGGCGCGACCGCGGGGCTGGCGCTCGCGGGCGCGATCGACTTCGCCAAAGAACGCACGCGGCTGAGCAAAGACGCGCAAAAAGCCGACGGCGAGATTAGACGCATCGATTTGAAACTCGGCAATGCCGAGTTCGTCGCGAAAGCGCCCGCCGAGGTGGTCGAAGAGCTGCGAGAGAAACGTGCGGAGTACGAGGCCATGCGTGCAAAAATTGCGGAAGCGCTCAAGCGTCTTGATGTATCTTGAGTCGTATGGACCGGAATCGATTCAGCGCGATTGCGCATCGAACACACACGTTTTGCTCGCCGATCTCGGACGCGACGTTCGAGCGGTTGCTCGGACAACTCGAGTTGAAGCGCGACGCGAAGGTTGCCGATTTCGGTTGCGGCAATGCGCATATGCTGATGCGGCTTTGTATGAAGTTTCGTTGCGCCGGCTCCGGTTTCGAGCGCAATCCGCATTTTGTAAAGCTAGCGCGCGAGGCGATCGAAGAGCACGCGCCGACGGGCCGGATCGAAATCGTCGAGGGCGACGCCGCGAACGAGCGTAATCCGTTCGACTTCGCGATGTGTGCAGGCGCGCGGCCGTTCGGCGGCTCGGCCCAGGAAAATCTAGCGGGTCTAAAAGAGCGGGTGCACCCTGGCGGGTTGGTGCTGTTGGGCGAGGGCTTTTGGAAATCGTCTCCCTCACTGGAATTTTTGGAGGCGCTGGGCGGAGCCAAAGAAAGCGATATGACTTCGCATGCCGGCAATGTGGCGGTGGGCGAGGCGCTGGGTTTGGTGCCGCTGTGGGCTTCGACCGCGTCGGACGCCGAGTGGGACGATTACGAGTGGCGCTATGGGCGCAGCATCGAAGACTTCGTTGCCGAGACTCCGGGAGATCCTGACGCCCAGGAAATGCTGACGCGCATTCGGGGATGGCGGAAGAACTACCTCACCATGGGGCGCGACACGCTGGGCTTTGGACTTTATCTCTTCCGCGTGCCCGGTTAGCCGGGCTCGAACAGCAGGCGGATATAGTTCCGGTAGTGCATGATCTGGGCGGGAAGGCTTGTTCTATCCTTCAACGTCTTCGACAAAATGATGCCGCCGTCGGCGAGCGCGCTCATCATGTCGGCGAGTGAATCGAGATCGACTTCGATCTTGGGCGGATAGCGTTCGACGATGCGATCGAGATGAGCGCGATAACGCTTGCGCCAGGCCAGCGTGCCCTCGGTGTTGAGCGTGCGGACTTCCTGGTCGAACAGTTGATCTTGATAGGTGACGGAAGCGGCGAGGCAGCCCGGGTGCACGTCGTGAACCTTGGCCATCATTTCGGCGAATAGTTTCAAGCCGATCAGAAAGCTGTGCAGCGGATCGTCGTGCAATTCCGCGGCGCGGGCGAAAATGTCGTTCTGGAGGCGCTCGTTGTCGTCGAGATAACGCTGCATCAAGGCGCGGGCGAGATCGCTCTTGTCCTTGAAGTGATAGAAAA
>JANOFM010000006.1:0-31256 GCA_031413635.1 Alphaproteobacteria bacterium
ACACGTCGAACGGAAATTTGGCTGATAAAATCAGCCTATGAGACGCATCGCAGGACTGATCATGCGGCCGCTCTTTTTCGCCAAGTGGAAGAGCACGGCAATACCGAGCGCGACCACAACTATGGTAACGACGGAATCCTCCGGCCCGAACACGCCGCCCGTCAACCAGCCCGGGCCGTTGTATCGGCTTTCGATCGGCGCCATGACGCGCCACGTCTCGATGCCCGAGAGCGGCAGCCCGGTCAGGATGATCGAAAAATTCCACGCCGCGTGATGCGTTCCGACGACCCACAGATTGCGTGAGTACACGAACATGACGGTCCAGAACGCGCCAATCAGTGTCCCCGAAACAACCGTCGTGATCATTTCCTGAAGGCTGGCGGTGTCCTCGATATTGGCCAGATGCAAAACCGCGAAAATAAACGACTGCAACCACAATGCGGACACGGTGCCCCAAGCGCTTTCGAGGATTTGGAACAACACGCCGCGGAACGCGATTTCCTCCAACATCGCCGCAACGAAAATCAGACCTGCGACCCCCGGCAATCCGCTGTGCAGGCCGCGCACGGATGTCACTTCGTAAATCCCAAGCGCAAACAGCGAGACCGACGTGATCGAAATCAGCACCACGCCGGACAACATGCCGTTGACGATTCCAAACGGTGCAAATTGAAGTTCGCTGGCGCGGCGCCGCTCGACCAAGCGCACATAGGCCCAATAGGCAAGCAGCACGGACAGCAAGATACCCGCCCGGCGCAGGGCACTGGTCGTATCCGCGTCGAGCTGAAATGCGGATTGCAGTTCCGGAAGCAGCAGCAGCCGAAACAATTCCATCGCGCCGAGCATGGCTCCGCCCGCGAGCAGGAACTTCAAAAACGCTTGAGCAGCGACAGGCAACTTGGACAAAAGCGGTTCCCCCGGATCGAACGACAGACAGCGACGCGAGACCTTATCAACCTAAATTCGCATGATAACGTGTCATTTCGTATGATATTCATGCATTATTGCATGACACCGAGAGAGACGGGCTGCGTTCGATGGAATGGAGTGACATACGCGTGTTCTTGGCCGTTGCCCGAAGAGGCACGCTGATCGCCGCCGGGCAAACGCTCGGCCAAACCCAACCGACAATGGGAAGGCGCCTGCGCGCTTTGGAAGAAGCGGTTGGCCACAAACTGTTCCAGCGGACATCGGAAGGCTTCACGCTCACCGACGAAGGCGCCGCGATGCTAGCCCATGCCGAACGCATGGAGGAAGAAGCGCTCGCCATCGAACGGCAAATCGCCGGCCAAACCCAACACCTCGAAGGCACGCTGCGCGTAACGTCGTTCGACTGGTTCGCGGCCCGCATGCTCACGCCCGTGCTTGCGGAATTTTCCCGCGCCCATCCGCGCGTGACGGTCGAACTTCTAACCGACACGCGCTTTCTCAATCTCTCGAGGCGCGAAGCGGACTTGGCCTTTCGTATCGGACCGTTCGACGAACCGGATGTCGTCTCGCGCAAACTGGCGCACATTCGCTACGGCGTGTACCTGCGCAAAGGCCTTACCCATCCGATCGCAGGCGACGGCGCGGATAGCACGTTGCTGACGCTCGACCAGGCATTCGCCGGCACGCCCGACGACAGTTGGCTGCAAAACAAATTACCGAAGGCGCGCGCGATTTTCCGCAGCAACAGCCGCGACGTGCAAGCCCGCATGTGTGCCCAGGGCGTGGGCGCGGCCATCCTGCCGACCCCCCTTGGCGATGCGATCGAAGATATCGAGCGCATCGACCTCGGCGAAGACCCGCCCGGCCGCGACTTATGGCTCGGCTATCACCGCGACATGCGCCGTCTCGCCCGCCTGCGCGCGATGCTGGACCTCGTGGTGGCGCGCTTGGCGAACTGACAAACGAGCCGCAAATTCAAGGGACGTGTAATGAATTGAGAACCTGACGCCGCCCCCCTAGCCTTCGAACTCCCAAACTTCCTCGAACCCCACATCGAACGCCAGCGCCAACCGGAACGCGAGCTCCAGCGAGGGAGCATACTTCTCCTGCTCGATGGCGTTGATGGTCTGGCGCGTCGCGCCGACCTTCTCGGCCAGCGCGCCTTGGCTCAAGCCCCGCGCGGTGCGCAGTTCTCGGATGTTGTTCCGTACACGTCCCTTTCGCGAACTCATGCGGCGCGGTAGTTCCAGATAGTGGCGATACGCTTGACGATCTCGGCCACGGTAAGCACGAACAACAACGCGAAGGCGATGCCCGTCAGGCTTGTCAGGTTCAGTTGGGGCAGCGCGTGCCCGCCATAGGCCGCGTTCGCAAGGACGTGGATCACGATGACGTTCAGCGCCGCCGCCATGAACCAATAGGACGCAAGATTGGCGCGCGCCTCGATCGCCAGATCGCGCTCGTCCTTCTCGACGCCGCCCACTCCCGTCTGCGCCGCCAAGATGCCGGCGATCAGGCTCTCCGCCACGATTGCGATCACGGCGAGCGCCAAATACCTCCACAACAGCTGTCCCGCCGACTGCTCGACAAGCGTCAAGCCTAGCGATTGACCCAACACCTCGACACCCGCGGTGAAGCGCGTCAGCAGAAAGAACAGAATCGCGCCCCAAGCGACGAGCGAGAGCCACGCGTAACGTTCGGCTTGCGACATGTCCGTTATCCCTTTGGGCTGTAAAATATGTTTGACATATAGGCATGACCGACAAGCATGTCAAATTTCTTTTACACAGGGGCGTTCCTCCAAATGCCCTTGCATCCAACCTGCACAACCCCCAGGCGAACAGGCGCCCGGTTGCAGACCCGCAACCGCTCGTCTAGCAAACTGGCTTGGCGGTACGTTACAAAACTGGGCTGGACCAACATGCGCGGCGTTATCTCTCTATTATTAACGGCGTCGGCTCTGACCCTCGCCTCCACGGCCCTCGCGGGCGAAGGCATGTGGCTGCCGAGTCAAGCGCCCGACATCGCAAAGCAAATGAAGGCCGACGGCCTGAAGCTCGACGCCAATACGCTGGCCAACCTGCAAACCGCGCCGATGAACGCCATCGCCTCGCTCGGCGGCTGTTCGGCGAGTTTCGTCAGCCCCCAAGGCCTCGTCGTCACCAACCATCACTGCGTCTACGGCTCGATCCAATACAATTCGAAGCCCGAGAAGGACTATCTGAAGAACGGATTTCTGGCCGCAACCTTGGCTGACGAACTGCAAGCGGCCCCCGGCTCGCGCATTTTCGTCATCGAGGATCTGCGCAACGTCACCGCCGAGGTGATGGTGGGCGCCGGCGAACTCACCGGCAAGGCGCGCTTCGACAAGATCGAGGCGAACCAAAAGGCGCTGATCGCGGCGTGCGAAAAGCAACCGAACCGCCGCTGCGACGTGCGCGCCTATTACGGCGGCGCGACCTATTTCCTGCAACAGCAGTTGGAAATCCAAGACGTCCGCCTCGTTTATGTCCCCGCGGGCGCGATCGGCAATTTCGGCGGCGAGATCGACAACTGGCAATGGCCGCGGCACACTGGCGACTTCGGCTTCTACCGCGCCTATGTCGGGCCCGATGGATCATCGAAGCCCTTCGCCAAAGAAAACGTGCCCTACAAGCCGAAGTCGTGGCTGAAGCTCGCCGCCAAGGGCGTGGCCGACGGCGACTTCGTGATGCTGGCAGGATTTCCGGGCGCCACCGACCGCTATCGCACTGCCGGCGAGACCAAACATTTCTACACCGGCGCCTATCCGTTACAGCAGCGTCTGCTCGCCGAATACTCCGACCAGATCAATCAAGCGACCGAAGGCGACGACAAGGCGCGCATCACCTACGCCAATACCGTGCGCGGCGCCGACAACTTCAAGAAAAAACTGCAAGGCCAACTCGCCGGCGCCGATGCGATCGATCTGATAGCCAAGAAGGCGGCGCAGGAGAACGAATTCCGCGCCTGGGCGCTCGATGCCGGCCGCAAGGCGCGCATGGAGCCGGTCGTCGCGGCGCTCGACGCCACCATCGCCGAGGCGAACACCGCGCGCCTCGCGGCCATTCGCTACGGACTTCTCAATCGCGGCCAGTTGTTGGGCGCCGCACGCACGCTCTATCGCTGGTCGAAGGAACGCGAAAAGCCCGACGCCGAACGCGAGCCCGGCTTCCAAGACCGCGACCGCCGCTTGGTCGGCGAGCGCCTGACGCAAATCGAGCGCCGCTTCGACGCCCGCGTCGACCGCCGCTTGTTCGAAGCGGCATTGGCGCAATACCGCACGCTCCCTGCCGCCGAACACAACCAGGCCTTCGACGCCCTGCTCACCAAGACCGGGCTAGACCGCCTCTACGCCGACACCAAACTCGCCGACACACAAACGCGCCTCGCCTGGCTCGACAAGTCCTCAGCCGACATCGCCGCCTCGAACGACCCCTTCTTGAAATTGGCGGTCGCGATGTACGACGAAGACATCACCCGAGAAAACAAAACCAAGGACCGCGACGGCCGCCTGCAAGCCGCGCGCAGCGCTTACATTTCGGCCTATATCGACTTCGCCAAAACCAAGGGCCGCGCCGTCTATCCCGACGCAAACGGCAGTTTGCGCTTGACCTGGGGCCGCGTTACCGGCCGTGACCGCGACGGCATGAGCTATCAACCCTTCACCACCGCCAAAGGCATTCTGGAAAAATACACCGGCCGCGATCCGTTCGACGCGCCGGCCAAACAGCTCGATCTCATCCGCGCCAAGGACTTCGGCGCCTACAAGTCGCCCGCGTTGAAAACCCTGCCCGTGAACTTCCTCTCGACGGTCGACATCACCGGCGGCAATTCGGGTTCGGCGACCTTGAACGCGAGCGGCGAACTCGTCGGCCTCGCCTTCGACGGCACGATCGAGGGCGTGATCTCCGACTGGTGGTTCGACGACACGCTGACGCGCACGATTCACGTCGACGCGCGCTACATTTGCTGGGTCATGGACAAGGTGGACGGCGCTCACCGCCTGTTGGACGAGATGCAAGCGGGAAAATAGCTTACGCGCCGCGCTGGCGATCCAAGGTGAAATACACGCTGTCAACCCACTCGCCGGCGATGCAGTACGTATCAACCGCTTCGCCCGACTTTCGAAATCCGAGTTTCTTCATCAGTTCGATGGAACCCTCGTTGCGCGGATCGACATCCGCCGTCAGCCGCCCCAGCGCGCGCGTCGCGAAAATATGCCGGATCACCGCGGACGAAGCCTCGTACCCCAATCCGCGCCGCCAATGATCCGGGTGAAGAATAAGCCCGAACTCGGGCAACGGATCGGCCCCCACTTCGCCGATGACGCGGCCATCGAGCTCGATCAAGAAATCCTCGCTTGTCTCAGCCGGTGCTGCGATCATTCGCTTGAGCCAGCCGCGCGTCTGCTCGAGGTCGCGATGAGGCGCCGTCGACCAATACCGCATGGCGGCGGGATCGGCCATGATCGCGTTGATTTCGACCAGATCGCTTTCGCGCGCCCGCCGAAGCGTCAGACGGCTTGTCTTAAGTTCCAAGCATCCACACTCTCGCGCCTCCGCGCGCTCCGTTCCTGCCGATCGAGCGCGCGAGGCCGCTACCTGATCGCCACCGGATTGATCACCGCCTGCACGGCGCCCTGAAAGCGCGGCTGGCCGAGCACGAACAGGAACTCCGTCGCGCCGTCCGCCGCCAACGCCGCTGTGTTCAGCGTCTCCAAGATATAGACGCCGTTCTTTGCCAACAGGATTTGATGCACTGGAAAGGCCTCCGTCTTGACTTCGAAGGGAACCGCTTCGACGCCCCACGTATCGGCGCCGACGGCCACGACGCCGCGCGCGGCGAGCAAAGCAGCGCCTTCCTTGCCCAACCCTGGCTCACCGCCCATGAACTTCGCCTTGTCCTTCGAAAGCGACAGCCAGCCGGTATGGAAGATCACCACGTCGCCTTTGCCGATCGTCACCCCGGCGGACTTCTCCGCCGCCTCGATCTCGGCGCGGTTGAACGCACGGCCCGCGGGCACCACCTTCAACATCATCAGCTTTGCCATGTCGAGCAACACGCCGCGCGTGGCCATCGGCGGAACGCTCTCGGTGCCGAGTTTCTTCAAGCCGTCGGCCGCGACAAAGTCTTTTGCATGATTGCCGTTGTAGTAGCGATGTCCGATCCCCAAATGGCCGAGCCCGTCGAGCTGCGACCCGATGCCCATATAGGACATCAAGATATCGTCGTTGCCGGTCGCCACGTTCGAACCCAGCGTGCCCCCGGTGCCGTCATTCGATTGCGTCACCACAATCTGATAGGTGCGCGGCGGATAGGCCGGCGTGTCGCGCCCCGTCACGATGCCGAGAGCGTAAACCTTGCCCGTCTTGACCAGTTTCGCCGCCGCCAGCGCGCCCGCAGGCGATAGATTGTTCGCGGCCCCCACCGTATCGGTCGCGCCGTATTTCGAGGGATACCAATCGTCGGCCGCGAGAGCAGCGCCGGCGGACAATACGGTGGCGGCAATAGCAAAGGCGTGGGTCGCATTCATCTCAAGACTCCCGAGGTTCAAGCGACTATGCGACGGCTCCTTCGACGCGATCAATCGCTAAACTTTCCCTGGCCACAGCCTCGGCGACTTTGATGCCGTCGATCGCCGCCGACAGAATGCCGCCGGCATAACCAGCCCCCTCGCCCGCGGGATACAACCCGCGCGTGTTGAGGCTCTGGAAATCCTCGCCGCGCTTGATCGAAATCGGCGACGACGTGCGCGTCTCGACGCCCGTCAGCACCGCATCGTCCATCGCAAAGCCTTTGACTTGGGCATCGAACGCCGGCAACGCCTCGCGGATCGCGGCAATCGCATAGTCGGGCAAACACGTCGTCAGATCGGTCGGAAGCACCGACGGCTTGTAAGACGGCACCACATCCCCGAGCGACACCGAAGCGCGCCAGCAAGAAAATCGCCCACACGCTGCCCGGGCGCGGAGTAGTCGCGTCCGCCCGCCTCAAATGCACGTGTCTCCCAATGGCGCTGAAACGCGATGCCGGCAAGCGGATGACCGGGATAATCGTCGGGCGTAATGCCCACGACGATGCCCGCATTGGCATTGCGCTCGTTGCGAGAATATTGGCTCATGCCGTTGGTGACCACGCGCCCCGGTTCCGACGCCGTGGCCACGACAGTGCCACCCGGACACATGCAAAAACTGTAGACCGAGCGTCCGTTCGCGCAGTGATGGACAATCTTGTAATCGGCCGCCCCTAACAACTTGTTGCCGGCGTTGGGCCCGAACCGCGCCCGGTCGATCAGCGATTGCGGATGCTCGATGCGAAAGCCGATCGAAAACGGCTTCGCCTCGACATAAACGCCTTCGTCGAAAAGCATCTGAAACGTGTCGCGCGCGCTATGGCCCACCGCCAGCACCACATGATCGGCCTCGAGCGACGACCCGTCGGCCAGAACGAGCCCCGCAACCCGGCGCTCGCCGGACGCCGACTTGTCGATGACGATACGCTCGACGCGGGATTGGAAGCGGAATTCGCCGCCCAAGGCTTCGATCGTCGCGCGCATCTGCTCGACCACGGTGACCAGGCGAAACGTCCCGATATGCGGCTTGGAGACGTAGAGAATCTCAGCCGGCGCACCCGCCTTGACGAACTCGCTCAACACCTTGCGCCCGAGAAAACGCGGATCCTTCACTTGGCTGTAGAGCTTGCCGTCCGAAAACGTCCCCGCGCCGCCCTCGCCGAACTGCGCGTTCGATTCCGGATTGAGCGCGCGCCTCCGCCAAAACCCGAACGTATCCTTCGTCCGCTCGCGCACCGCCTTGCCGCGCTCCAGGATCAGGGGACGCAATCCCATCTGCGCCAGGATCAACGCCGCGAACAACCCACACGGCCCCGCGCCGATCACGACAGGCCGTCTCGCAGGCGGCCTCGCGGCATGCGTGACGCGATAGCACATATCCGGCGCGACGCGCACGTGAGGCTCGTCGCGCAGACGCTTGAGCACGCCCGCCTCGTCCTTCAACGCCACATCGACGGTGTAGATGAAAACGATCGCCTTGGGCTTGCGCGCATCGGCGGCCCGGCGGTACACCGAAACCTCGGTCACATCGGCCGCGCCCACGCGCAAGCGCTTGAGCACCGCAGCGCGCAAGTCCCCGTCCGTGTGGTCGAGCGGCAGCTTAACTTCGGTTAGTCGCAGCATCCGGGCAGTGTTAGCCCCAACGCGGCCCCAAACTCAACTCGCCTGGGCGGTCTCCGCCGACAGGAAGCCTTCGAAATACGCGATTGTATTCGCCAGCCCAGCGCGCAACGGCGTGTACGGCCGCCAGCCCAAAACCGTCTTGGCTCGCGTGATGTCGGGCTGACGCTGGCGCGGGTCGTCGATCGGCAAAGGCCGGTATTCGATTTTGGATCGGCTGCCCGTCATCTCGATAATGGTTTCGGCAAGTTCTCGGATCGTAATCTCCGACGGATTGCCCAGATTGATCGGGCCCGTCACCTCTGCGGGCGACTCCATCAGCCGGATCAAACCGTCGACCAGGTCGTCGACGTAGCAGAACGAGCGCGTCTGCGTGCCTTCGCCGTAAAGCGTAATCGCTTCGCCGCGCAGAGCCTGCATCACGAAATTCGAAACCACGCGCCCGTCATTCGGATGCATTCGCGGCCCGTAGGTATTGAAAATCCGCGCCACCTTGATGCCCAGCTTGTGCTGGCGCCAATAGTCGAAGAACAACGTCTCCGCGCAACGCTTGCCTTCGTCGTAGCACGAGCGCGGCCCGATCGGATTGACGTTGCCCCAATAATCCTCCGTCTGCGGATGAACGTGCGGATCGCCGTAGACTTCCGAAGTCGACGCTTGAAGGATCTTGGCCTTCACCCGCTTGGCCAAGCCCAACATGTTGATCGCACCGTGCACGCTGACCTTCGTCGTTTGCACCGGATCGAACTGATAGTGAACGGGACTGGCCGGGCACGCCAAATTGAAGATGCGATCGACCTCGACGTAGAGCGGGAAGGTAATGTCGTGGCGCATCACTTCGAAGCGCGGGTTGCCGTGCAACGCCGCAATGTTGCGCCGCGAGCCGGTGAAGAAATTGTCCACGCACAGAACGTCGTGGCCTTGCGCGATCAACCGTTCGCACAGATACGAGCCGATGAACCCGGCGCCGCCCGTCACCATGACGCGATTGTCGAGGGCCATGCTATCCATTCTCCCGAACTGATTGCCGATGACTGTTGCCGCCCATCACGCCGCTTTCGCGTCCTGCTCTCCATGAACGCGCGGATTGCCTTCAAGCGTCGACGTGTCGAACCCATGATAGAGCGACAAAAAGCGGAACGGATGGTTCTGATACGACCGGTACATCACGTTGTTGATGTCGCTAGCCGTATCGAAGTATCCGATTCGCGGATCTCGAGCGTAGCGCGTAAAATGATGCCGCGCCATCAAAAGACCGAACTGGTCGATCCAACGCGAAACTTCATGCCCGCTCAACGCGCGCTCCAAATATCCGCGCAGGAAACGCAAGAACTGATTCGCATTCTCCGTCGGGTTGACCAGCAACAGATTGGCGGTCAAGCGCGAGCCGGCATTCGTGTTTCCCGTGTTCTCGTTGAACACGACATCCTCGCCCGCGCAGCGCTGCAACAAATCCTGCACGCCGCGCTGCAACAACAGATCGATGTCGGATACGAACACCGGCAGCCTCAAATTTCTCAGCAACGCCCCCAACCTTAGGAAGCGCACCGACTGGAAATGAGCGACCGGGACCGCGATCAAGCCCTTCGGCGGCGTGTCGTAGCACTTCGTCGTAACACTGTCCGCGTCGAACCGGTCGCCGGCGAAAATCAAACGCTCGTCCGTGATGGCGAGAGACTCCGCCACCGCACTCAATTGATCCGCGCCGCCGATCACATGAACAACGACGAGACAGCTCACGTCGGAATACTTTAGAATCGACTTGATGTACCAGCGCGCGTAGAGATCGACGTAGCCGCGATCGGCCGCGGCGAAAAACACCGTCTGTGCACCAAGGCGCGTGGCGGTCGCCTGCAATCCCGTCCAATCGAGCGACGCGCCCATCGATGTTGCAAAGCCGACCGCGCTGTCCTTGAAATTGTTCGGCGTCGCCTCCAACACTATCGACAGATCGAGTGCCTCGATCGCCAACCGATAGTGCTTGGCCCATCCTTCCCATTCCGAACCCGTCTCGACCTCGACCACAACGCCGCGCGCGGCCTGCACCAATTGCGTGACTTGCGCGACGCGACGATCGGTCAACGTCTGGCACAAAATTTCGCTCGCCACATCGTGAATGTCGCGAAGTTGAAGCAGCGGATGAGCGCCCGGCTTGCCCGAAAGCGCGACAGCGATGCGTTGTTCGATTTCGCCGTCGGCATCGGCACTCGACTTTACCGCACCGGCCAAGGCCGCCCGCGCACCTTCATGCGCCGCATCCAACCGCAACAGCGCCCCTGCATATTTCTCCGCTTCGGCCTTGCGCCCCAACGCCACGTTGCACGACAGCGCCGAATTCAAAAACGCGACGCTGCCCGGCACCAAAGCCGCAAGTGCCGCCGCATACTTCTCGGCCTGTTCCACTTCGCCCGCGGCCAAATGCCCATTGAACCGCTGGATTGCGGCCGGCAACTGCGCGCGGATATCTTCGACCAAGATGTCGGCGTCGCTCGCCACAGTCTTGAGCGCAACCAAACGCTCCATGGAGTCGAGTATTCGCCCTTCCGACGCCAACACGCTGACAAGTGCGCGCAACGTTTCCGCATCGCCGGGCTGCAGCGTCTCGAGATGCTCCAGCACCAGCAGCGCATCCCTGGCGCGGCCCTCGCGGTGCAGAGAAGCGGCAAGCCCGCGCAGCTTCGCGATTTGGCTCAACGCCGCACTTGGCGCCTGGGCGATCACCGCCAGCGTATCGAAGACGTTGCGTTGAATCCGGTAGCCGTGACCACGCAATAACGCTTCGGCGGCGGCGCGATCGGCTGCGTTGAGATGCTGGTGCTCGTAGTGAACGACACTTGGCCTGAAGCGGCCGAAATCGAAAAGCTTCAAGACGTTATAATCGTACCCTTCGGTGTCGATTTGCAGAATGTCGACCCGCTCGACCCCGTGTTCGCGCAGCAGACTGTCCATCGTCCGGCATTGCACGGCGACCGGCTGCAACAGCGTACGCAGCGCCGCCGTCGTCTCGGCGTTGGGACTCGACCGGCCCAGAACACCCGTTTCTTTCAGCAGATCTTCCATCAAGAACGACGAAATCCCGGCGAAATGCGGTGGCAGCAATCCGCGATCGACTGCCTCGGGATTGAACCGCCAAATCGTCCGCTCGCCGTCTTCCTCGGTGATCGCGCAATTGACGGCGGTGATGTTGGGTGCCTGCGTGTAGAGCGACTTCAACTTCTCGAAATACTGCGGAATGGGTTCGACGATGAGGCCCGAGAGGTTTTTCTCCACGATCATGGCGCGCAACGGATCGAAACTCACGCCGTCGAAACCACCGACTTGCACGAAGAAAGGATTGGGATTTCGGGCGACCAAAGCGGTAACGGCTGGGCCTAAAAGGTCGGGCGCGTCGCTATGCGATACGGACATTCTCTAGCTCCTCATTGGCGGGAATCGATGTCCGCTGGTTTTTGTTGGGTGGGACCTCGTCGTGCGCGCCGCGATCATTTCTATCCGGCCGCGCGCCGCTTGATCGGCGCTTGCATCTCACCTTCGTCTGAGCTTCTTTTCCCCGGAATGGATGTCGCAGCCGCGCTGCGTTCGGCCTTGGCGATATCGGTCTGCGTCCACAAACGGTTGTCCGCATGCATCGGCCGCGCCAGATGCACTTGCGCGAGCTTTGCCTTGTACAATCCGTGATAGTCGGCAACCGAAAGCATTTCACTCGCCTCGTGGTCGTGCTCGATCCCGGCCTCGAGGTAGCGCTCGAGATTGGTCAGGTCGGGCTGCGTCATGCGGCCTTCGCTGTAGTCGCGGCACATGGTGCGGTACAGATCTTCCAACCGGTCGACGAGTTTCTGCGTATCGAAAAGCTGACAGGTCAGCCGGTTCTCGATCAGCTTTGCCTTGTAGGCCTGGATCGCGGCCGCGTCGTGCCCAAGCGCCACCGCGCGCTCGACGTAATCTTCTGGGCGCATGACGACCAAGTCGGTCAATCCGGCCGAGCGCACCAAACTTCCGCACACGCGCGAGGCAAAACTGCGTCCCGACAACGTCAGAACCGGCACGCCCATCCACAACGCATCCGATGCCGTCGTATGCGCGCCGTATGGCGTTGTGTCCAAAAACAGATCGGCCAGCGGATAGCGCGCCAAATGGTGTGGATTGGCCAGTTTCGGTGCAAACACCAGCCGCTCGCGCGCAATGCCCTGTTGCTCGGCATAGCCGATCAACCGATTCTTCGTTTCCTTCGATGCGTCGAGCAACCACAGCACGCTACCGGGCACAAGGCGCAAGATTTCCATCCAACGCTCGAAGGTAAACTTCGAAATCTTTTGCGTGCCGTTGAAGCAGCAGAACACGAACGCATCGTCGGGCAAGCCCACGCTGGCGCGCGTCGGTCGCGTTTCGGCGACTATCCGCTTGCGGTCGTTGGACTGATAGCAGGGCAGCCGCACGACGCGTTCGGAATAATACATCTCCGAACCCGCCGGAATGATCCAATCGTCGGCCACGATATAGTGATGATAGGGCGACCCCATCGAGCCCGGATAACCCAGCCAGTTCACCTGAATGGGCGCGGGCCTTCGCGCAAATACGCCGTTGCGCGAATCGCGCGTATGGCCGTTGACGTCGACCAGAATGTCGATGCCGTCGGCGGCGATCCTTTGGGCGGCCTCGTCGTCGCTGAGCTTGCGGATATCCGTCCAGTTCTTGACGGCCGACTTGTACCGCGCGTTCAACGCGCTGGTGGAGTCCGGCCCGCAATAATAGACGAACACGTCGACGTCAGACTGCGCATGGAGTTCGAAGAATTCGATCATCAAATAGCCGATCGCATGATCGCGCAGGTCGGATGAAATGTAGCCGACGCGCAACCGGCGCGACGCGAGATCGATCGGCGCCTGACGGCGGTCGAACGCCCGACTGGGCAATCCTTCGGCTTCCGATGTCTTGACGTAACGGTCCGCCGACGCCAGCTGCAGCAAGGGATCGTCCGTGTACACCGCCGTCGACAGCGGATGAATGCCCTTCATCAAGGCCTTGCGGCTCAACCGTTCGGACGGCACGATCACCGGCCATTTGCACTGCGTCAGGCGCAGCGCCACATACTGCTCGATGATGTCAGTCTGCTGCGGATTGATCTCCAGGCATTGTTGGACGGCCGCTTCTGCGGCCTCGACTTGCTGATGATCCGACAGAACGCGGGCCACCTGTTTTAAGGCCGTGGTGCCATAGGACACCGCATTGCCGTTCAAGGCCGTCGGCCGGTTGACGGCCGAGCGCCAAAGCTCGATCGCCTTGTCGGCCTGACCCGACCGCTCCAGAAAGCCACCCAGGTTGATATAGGCCGGCATGAAATCCGGATTGAGCGCAATCGCCTTCTGCAGCGCCGCGGTGGCGGCCGCCGCATCGCCCGCCTGCCCGTCGAGTGCCGAACAGTTGAAATATGCGACGTAGAGCAGCGGATGCTCGCCGTTGGCGCTGATCCAAGCCTTGTAGAGTTGCCGCGTCGCCTCGGATTGTCCGGAGGACGTCAGCCGTCCCGCCGCGTCGATCAACTCTGCCAGTGTCAGCGAACCCGACGCAATTTTCTGCAGTCCGGCCAAATACAAGTTCTCAGTCATGTTCGCTCTAATCGCGCTAGAAAGCCGGAAACGCGGGTGGTTTCACGGACCCTTCGATCCAGATACGAACAATTTGAATGATTTACCTTACAAATCCGCTAACGAACCTCGGGCGGAAAGGCGCCGAAAACGCTTCGGCCGGACGCGTGAGAACGCGCCCGGCCGATATGTGAAACGCCGCGCTCTGAAATTAAGCGCTGACCACCACGTAGGCGGCGACTTGGTCGTTGTCCATGCTCGCGATCTGCGTCGAGCTGAAGCCGGCGACTTGCGTCGACGTCATTTCGTACATGTTCGTCGCGGTCAGATTGTCGATCTGCGTCACCGTCAATCCCGAGACTTGGGTCGACGTCAACGCCGCGATCGTCGTCGTGGTCAACTCGTTGATGATCGTCGTCGACAGCGCGCCGACCTGCGTGGACGTAAACGCCGCGACCTGCGTGTCGGCGAATTCGCCGATATCGGTCGTGTTGAAGCCGCCCATTTGGGTCGCCGTCAGCTGGGTCAGTTGCGTCGTCGTTAAGCCCGCAACCTGTGTGGCCTCCATCGCCGACAAGTTCGTCACCGACAGGGCCCTCAGCTGCGTCGCACTCAAGGCGCCGATCTGCGTGTCGAGCAACTCGGCCACATCCGTGGTCGACAGGCCCGCGATTTGGGTCGCCGTCACGGCGATCAGCTGCGTCGTCGCGAGGGTGCCCATCGTCGTCGCGTCGATCGCCGAGAAGTTGGTCGCCGACAACACGCCGATCTGGATCGCCGAGAAGCCGCCGATCTGCGTCGAGCTGAGTTCGCTAAAGTCAGTGACGGTCAGATTACGCAACTGCGTCGTCGTCAGAGCGGCAACCTGGGTCGAAGCCAGCGCCTGGACTTGCGTCGTGTCGAGCGCCGACAGGTTGGTGGCGTTCAAGCCCGCCACCTGCGTCGCCGTCAAGCCGCCGATCTGCGTCGTGCTCAACGTGTTGATATTCGTCGTCGACAAGGCCGAGATCTGAGTGTTCGCCAGAGCGCCCACCTGGGTCTCGGTGAACTCGCCGATGTCTGTCGTGCTCAGGCCCGCGATCTGCGTCGCGTTCACACCGCGCAGCTGGGTCGTCGTCAATGCCGACACCGTTGTCGCGTCAAGCGCCGAGAATGCCGTCGCCGACAGAGCGCCGACCTGCGTCGAACTCAAGCCGCCGAATTGCGTCGCCGCCAGTTCGCCGATGTCGGTTTCCGTCAAGCCGCTCAGTTGCGTCGTGGTCAGGCTCGCAACCTGCGTCGAGGTCAAGCCGCCGACCTGTGTCGATTCCAAGGCCGACAAGTTCGTCGACGTGATGGCGCGCAACTGTGTCGCCGTCATCGCCGAGATCTGCGTGTCGAGCAACTCGCCCATATCCGTCGCGTTCAGACCCGAAATCTGTGTCGCGGTCAGACCGCCGATCTGCGTCGTCGTCAAAGCACCGACCTGCGTCGCATCGAGCGCCGACAGTTTCGTAGCGTTCAACCCGCCGAGCTGCGTCGAGGTCAAACCGCCGATCTGGGTTATGTCCAGCGTACCGAGATTGGTCACCGACAGAGCGCCGATCTGCGTCGCCGTAAAGCTGCCGATCTGGGTCGAGGTGAACTCGGTCAGGTCCGTCGTCGACAACCCTGAGATCTGCGTCGCGTTCACGCCGCGCACCTGCGTCGTCGTCAGTGCCGACACTGTCGTCGCATCGAGCGCCGAGAACGCCGTCGCCGACAGCGAACCAAGCTGCGTCGAAGTCATCCCGCCAAGCTGCGTCGCCGCCAACTCGCCGATATCGGTCTCCGTGAAGCCGCTCACTTGCGACGCCGTCAGGCTCGCAACTTGAGTCGAGGTCAAGCTGCCGACCTGGGTCGATTCCAAAGCGGACAAGTTCGTCAACGTGATCGCACGCAACTGGGTCGAGGTCATCGCCGCGAGCTGCGTGTCGAGCAACTCGCTCATATCCGTCGCATTCAAGCCCGCGATCTGCGTCGTGGTCACGCCGCCGATCTGGATTGTCGTCAAAGCGCCAACTTGCGTCGCATCGAGCGCCGACAGCTTCGTGGCGCTCAAGCTTCCGACTTGCGTCGAGGTCAAGCCGCCGATCTGCGTCACATCGAGCGTGCCCAGATTGGTCACCGACAGCGAACCGAGCTGCGTGCTCGTCAGAGCACCCACTTGCGTCGAGGTGAATTCCGTAATGTCGGTTGTCGACAGTCCGGCAATCTGCGTCGCCGTCACGCCGCGCACCTGCGTCGTCGTCAACGCGCCAACGGTCGTCGCATCGAGCGCCGAGAACGCCGTCGCCGTCAGCGACCCCACCTGCGTCGAGGTCAAGGCGCCAAGCTGCGTCGCGGTCAACTCGCCGATGTCGGTCTCCGACAGGCCGCTCACTTGCGTGGCCGTCAGGCTCGCAACCTGGGTCGAACTCAAACCGCTGACCTGGGTCGATTCCAAAGCAGACAAGTTCGTCGAACTGATCGCGCGCAACTGGGTCGAGGTCATCGCTCCAAGCTGCGTGTCGAGCAACTCGCTCATATCGGTGGCGTTCAAGCCCGAGATCTGCGTCGCGGTTACGCCGCCGATCTGCGTCGTCGTCAGGGCGCCGATCTGGGTTGCATCGAGCGCCGACAGCTTCGTGGCGCTCAAGCTTCCGATCTGCGTCGCCGTCAAGCCGCCGACCTGCGTCACGTCGAGCGTGCCAAGATTGGTCACCGACAGCGAACCGAGCTGCGTGCTGGTCAGGGCGCCCACCTGCGTCGAGGTGAACTCCGTAACGTCGGTTGTCGACAGCCCGGCGATCTGCGTCGCCGTCACGCCGCGCACTTGCGTCGTCGTCAAGGCGGACACCGTTGTGGCGTCGAGTGCCGAGAACGCGGTCGCCGTCAACGAGCCAAACTGTGTCGAGCTCAACCCGCCCAACTGCGTGGCCGCGAACTCGCCGATGTCCGTTTCCGTCAAACCGCCCAATTGTGTCGTCGTCAAGCTTGCGACCTGCGTCGAGGTCAGGCTGCCGACCTGCGTCAATTCCAAGGCCGACAAGTTCGTCGAACTGATCGCGCGCAACTGTGTCGAGGTCATCGCCCCCAGCTGCGTGTCGAGCAACTCGCTCATGTCCGTCGCGTTCAGACCGGCAATTTGCGTCGTCGTCACGCCGCCGATCTGCGTCGTCGTCAGAACGCCGACCGCCGTCGCATCGAGCGACGACAGGTTCGTCGCCGACACCGCACCGATCTGCGCCGCCGTCAGCATGCCGATCTGCGTCGAGGTCAATTCGCTGAAATCGGTGGCGCTCAGATTGCGCACCTGCGTCGTCGTCAAACCACCGACCTGCGTCGCGTTCAATGCGCCCACTTGCGTCGCATCCAACGCCGACAGTTTCGTGGCGTTCAAGCCGCCGATCTGCGTCGAGGTCAAGCCGCCGATCTGGGTTACGTCGAGCGTACCGAGATTGGTCACCGACAGAGCGCCGACCTGCGTCGCCGTAAAGCTGCCGATCTGGGTCGAGGTGAACTCGGTCAGGTCCGTCGTGCTCAAGCCCGCGATCTGCGTCGCGTTCACGCCGCGCACCTGCGTCGTCGTCAACGCGCCGACTGTCGTGGCGTCAAGCGCCGAGAACGCGGTCGCAGTCAGCGACCCCACCTGCGTCGACGTCAATCCGCCAAGCTGCGTCGCCGCCAACTCGCCGATATCGGTCTCCGTCAAGCCGCTCACCTGCGTCGCCGTCAGGCTCGCGACCTGGGTCGAAGTCAAGCTGCCGACCTGGGTCGATTCCAGCGCCGACAAGTTCGTCGACGTGATCGCACGCAACTGGGTCGAGGTCATCGCCGCGAGCTGCGTGTCGAGCAACTCGCTCATATCCGTCGCATTCAAGCCCGCGATCTGCGTCGTTGTCACGCCGCCGACCTGCGTCGTCGTCAATGCGCCGATCTGCGTGGCGTCAAGCGCCGAAAATTTCGTCGCATTCAAGCTTCCGATCTGCGTCGAGCTCAAGCCGCCAATCTGGGTCACGTCGAGCGTGCCGAGATTGGTCACCGACAGCGAACCAAGCTGCGTGCTCGTCAAAGAACCCACCTGCGTCGAAGTGAACTCGGTAATGTCGGTGGTGCTCAAACCGGCGATCTGGGTCGCCGTCACGCCGCGCACCTGCGTCGTCGTCAACGCGCCGACTGTCGTCGCATCGAGCGCCGAGAACGCCGTCGCCGTCAGCGACCCCACCTGCGTCGAGGTCAAGGCGCCAAGCTGCGTCGCCGTCAGCTCGCCGATGTCTGTTTCCGACAGGCCGCGCACCTGTGTCGTCGTCAAGTTTCCGACCTGCGTCGCGCTCAAGCCGCTGACTTGCGTCGATTCCAGCGCCGACAAATTCGCCGCCGAAATCGCGCGCAACTGCGTCGTGGTCAAGGTCCCGACTTGCGTGTCGAGCAACTCGCTCATATCCGTGGCGTTCAAGCCCGAGATCTGGGTCGTCGTCACGCCACCGATCTGCGTCGTCGTCAACGCGCCGATCTGGGTTGCATCGAGCGCCGACAACTTCGTGGCGCTCAAACCGCCGATCTGCGTCGCGGTCAGGCCGCCGATCTGCGTCACGTCGAGCGTACCCAGATTGGTCACCGACAAAGCCCCGATCTGGGTCGCCGTCAGACTACCGATCTGAGTTGAGGTGAATTCCGTAAGGTCGGTTGTGCTCAAGCCGGCGATCTGCGTCGCCGTTACGCCGCGCACCTGCGTCGTCGTCAACGCTCCAACGGTCGTTGCGTCAAGCGCCGAGAACGCCGTCGCCGACAACGAGCCAAGTTGTGTCGAGGTCAATGCGCCAAGCTGCGTCGCCGCCAACTCGCCGATGTCGGTTGCCGACAGCCCGCTGACTTGCGTCGTGGTCAACGCCGCCATCTGCGTCGAGGTAAGACTGCTGACCTGCGTCGACTCCAAAGCCGACAAGTTCGTCGACGAAATGACCCGCAGCTGCGTCGAGGTCAATGCCCCAAGCTGCGTATCGAGCAACTCGCTCATATCCGTCGCGTTCAGACCGGCAATTTGCGTCGTCGTCACGCCGCCGATCTGCGTCGTCGTCAGAACGCCGACTGCCGTCGCATCGAGCGACGACAGGTTCGTCGCCGATACGGCGCCGATCTGCGCCGCCGTCAGCGTGCCGATTTGCGTCGAGGTCAATTCGCTGAAATCGGTGGCGTTCAGAGCGCGCACCTGCGTCGTCGTCAAACCACCGACCTGCGTCGCGTTCAATGCGCCCACTTGCGTCGCGTCCAGCGCCGAGAGTTTCGTGGCGTTCAGGCCGCCGATCTGCGTCGATGTCAAACCGCCGACCTGCGCCACGTCAAGCGCGCCGAGATTCGTCACCGACAAAGCGCCGAGCTGCGTGCTCGCCAGCGCGCCCACTTGCGTCGAGGTGAATTCCGAAATGTCGGTCGTGCTCAGGCCACCGAGCTGCGTCACGGTTACGCCGCGCAACTGGGTCGTCGTCAGAGCAGAGACCGTCGTCACGTCGAGCGCCGAAAACGCTGCCGCCGACAGAGCGCCGACTTGCGTCGAGCTCAAGCCGCCGAACTGCGTCGCTGCCAGTTCGCCGATGTCCGTCGCCGTCAGACCACTCAATTGTGTCGTCGTCAGGCTCGCTACCTGCGTCGAAGTCAAGCCGCTGACCTGTGTCGATTCCAAGGCCGACAAGTTCGTCGACGTGATGGCGCGCAATTGGGTCGAGGTCATCGCCGCGACCTGAGTGTCGAGCAACTCGCCCATATCTGTCGCATTCAAGCCCGAGAGCTGCGTCGCCGTGAAACCGCCGATCTGCGTCGTCGTCAAGGCACCCACTTGCGTGGCGTCAAGTGCCGACAGCTTTGTCGCACTCAAACCGCCGAGCTGTGTCGAGGTCAAGCCACCGATCTGGGTTACGTCGAGCGTGCCGAGATTGGTCACCGACAAGGCGCCGAGCTGGGTCGCCGTAAAGCTGCCGATCTGGGTCGAGGTGAACTCGGTGAGGTCCGTCGTGCTCAAACCCGCAACCTGCGTCGCCGTCACGCCGCGAACCTGCGTCGTCGTCAACGCGCCGACTGTCGTCGCGTCGAGAGCCGAGAACGCCGTCGCCGCCAGCGCGCCGATCTGCGTCGAAGTCATCCCGCCAAGTTGCGTCGCCGCCAGCTCGCCGATGTCGGTTTCAGACAGGCCGCGCATTTGCGTCGCCGTCAAACTTGCAACTTGAGTCGAGGTCAAGCTGCTGACCTGGGTCGATTCCAAAGCAGACAAGTTCGTCGATGAGATCGCGCGCAGCTGGGTCGAGGTCATCGCCCCCAACTGCGTGTCGAGCAACTCGCTCATATCCGTCGCGTTCAAGCCTGCGATCTGCGTCGTGCTCACGCCGCCGATCTGCGTCGTCGTCAACGCGCCGATCTGGGTTGCATCGAGCGCCGACAACTTCGTGGCGCTCAAACCGCCGATCTGCGTCGAGGTCAAGCCGCCGATCTGCGTCACGTCGAGCGTGCCCAGATTGGTCACCGACAGCGAACCGAGCTGCGTGCTGGTCAGGGCACCCACCTGGGTCGAAGTGAATTCCGTAATGTCGGTGGTGCTCAAGCCGGCGATCTGCGTCGCCGTCACGCCGCGCACTTGCGTCGTCGTCAACGCGCCAACGGTCGTCGCGTCGAGCGCCGAGAACGCCGTCGCCGTCAGCGACCCCACCTGCGTCGACGTCAATCCGCCAAGCTGCGTCGCCGTCAACTCGCCGATGTCGGTCTCCGACAGACCGCGCACCTGTGTCGTCGTAAGATTCGCGACCTGCGTCGCGCTCAAACCGCTGACTTGCGTCGATTCCAGAGCCGACAAATTCGTCGCCGAAATCGCGCGCAGCTGGGTCGAGGTCATCGCCCCCAGCTGCGTGTCGAGCAGCTCGCTCATATCCGTGGCGTTCAAGCCGGAGATTTGCGTCGTCGTCACGCCGCCGATCTGCGTCGTCGTCAGAGCACCGACTTGCGTGCCGTCAAGCGCCGATAACTTGGTAACGCTCAAACCGCCGACCTGCGTCGCCGTCAAACCGCCGATCTGCGTCACGTCGAGCGTGCCGAGATTGGTCACCGACAGAGAACTGAGCTGGGTGTTCGTCAGGGCGCCGACCTGGGTCGAAGTAAACTCCGTGATATCCGTGGTGCTCAAGCCACCAATCTGCGTCGCCGTCACGCCGCGCACTTGGGTCGTCGTCAATACGCCAACCTGCGTCGCATCGAGCGCCGAAAACGCCGTCGCCGTCAGCGAACCGACCTGCGTCGAACTCAAGCCGCCAAGCTGCGTCGCCGCCAACTCGCCGACATCTGTCGCCGTCAGCCCGCGCAACTGCGTCACCGTCAAGCTCGCGACCTGGGTCGAGGTCAAACTGCCGACCTGGGTCGATTCCAAAGCCGACAGGTTCGTCGAGGTAATGGCGCGCAATTGCGTCGAATTCATCGCGCCCAGCTGCGTGTCGAGAAACTCGCCCATATCGGTCGCCGACAGGCCCGAGATCTGGGTCGCCGTCACGCCGCCGATTTGGGTTGAGTTCAAAACGCCGACCTGCGTCGCCTCAAGCGCCGAAAGCTTCGTCGAAGTCAGCGCGCCGATCTGCGTCGTGTTGAAAACCGCGACATGCGTGGTGTCGAGGGCTTGAAGCTGCGTGTTGGTCAGAGAGCCGAACTGTGGGCCGTTCAAAACGAGCAGTTGGTTTGTATCGAACACCAGCGTGCTGTCGATAACGGGTATCTGCGTCGCGGTCAGACCGCGAACTTGGGTCGACGATAAAGCCGCCAGTTGCGTTGAGTTGATGACGGCGATGCCGCTGGTGTTGATCGCCCCGACCTGTGTCGAGTTGAGCGACTGGATTTCGGTGGTCGTCAAAGCCTGGATGACGGTCGCGGGCAACAAGCTGATTTGCGCTGCCGAAAGACTGGAAATTCCCATAAGACCCACCAACCGGTTGTGTTATTTGCGTTAAAGCAACCCGCTACCTGGGTCGCACTTCTGCCCGCACGCTACGCCGCGCCCTCCTGCGTTTAGGTTAAGCTGCGGCCTTTTCGATAAAATATTCCGAAGTCCGCTATGCGCCGGTGATCAAGCCGAGATCGCGAATCCGCCGCGCACCTCGTCCGGCGCCGTCTGCCATGCCGAACTCTTACCGGGAAACTAATTGCGCGAGGCGCCAATTGAACTCTGACACACTATTATAGTGTCACCGAAACAGTGCGATCGCCCCGCGCCATTGAAACCGGCCCGGAAAGAATCTGTTAGGATTCAAGAGGTCGAACACAGGATCCGAACGCAAAAACTCGCGCCCGGCACCTCCGGCAAACACGAGTTGACGCCAACGACAAGTCCTGCAGGGAAGGCGCCGCTCCGCCCTGACGCCCAAGTATGAATTCTTCGATAACCGATAAGTTACCGATCGATTACCTGGTCGAAACCGCAATTGCTAACAAATTTCAACCCTTCAGCGCCGCGACGCACGCCTGCGCCTTGACCAACACCTCCGCGGGTTCCGCGCCGGGACGATAGAGTTCCGACCCGACGCCAAATCCGTCGGCACCCGCTGCGCGCCACACGGCAAAAGCGGTGGAGCCCACGCCGCCCACGGCGATCACGCGAATGCCGGACGGCAATACCGCTTTCAACGCTGTCACGTGGCCGGGCCCCAAGGTGGAGGCAGGGAATAGTTTGAGCACGCGGGCGCCGGCCGCGACCGCCGTGAACGCCTCACTCGCGGTTGCAAATCCAGGCGCGGCATCGAGCCCGAGCGCGAGCGCGCGCGCGATCACGGCAACATCGACATTGGGGCTGACGATCAATCGCCCTCCCGCCTCGCGGACGCGATCGACTTCGCCCGCCGCAAGCACCGTTCCCGCGCCGATCGCCATGCGGTCGCCGAATGACCCGGCCAAAGCCGCAATGCTTGCGAACGGTTCGTGCGAATTGAGTGGAACTTCCACCGCGCGAACGCCCGCGTCATACAAGGCCTGCGCGATCGCGACCACCTCTTGCGGGCGCACGCCGCGAAGAATGGCGACCAACGGAACGTGCGCAAGCGCCTCATCAAGCGTCATGACGCGGCCTCATGAATATGGATTAAGCCGGCCAAGGCCGCGTCGCCCTCCTCGTCGCGTACCGCCGTACCGCCAAGCACGCGCGCGTAAAGCCGCGCCAATGCCGGCGCGCCGATGATGGTGGAAGCCGATTCGCAGCGCGCGCATTCCGCCCCGATCAAGGCGCCCGAAAGAAAGCTCTCGGAATTCTCCGCTGCCAGCACGCCCGACACCACGCGCGCTCGCGCTTGGAACAGTGCGGTCAAGCCCATCTCCCGCCCGAGTGCGGCACCTTGGTCGAACGCCGCGTCCGACCAGGTCGAAACGGGTTGACGCAAAGTACTGTGCCGCCGCAGCAGCTCGAACAATTCGCCCGTCATGTAGGTCTCGAACCCAGCGATGCGCCCATCTTCGATGCGCACATGCTTGGAATGAGTACCTGGCATGATCAGTGCGCGCGCGCCGCGCAATCGCGATGCGTCCGCATGCAACCAGCCGACCGCTTGGGTCTCTTCGCCGCGCATCACATCCGATCCGTCGGCACGCTTGACGCCGGGAACAATTCGGATACCGGGCGCCGCTTCGACGAGCCCGGCCGCCAAATCGCGCAAGCCCGCCGGCGCCGCGACGTAAGGTGCCGTGCGCCAACCAAGCGTGGAACCGACCATACCGCACATGATCGCGGGCAAGCCGCGTCCGGAAAGTGCCGGCACGACTTCCTCGAAAAAAACCCGTTCGGCCTGACCCGGCGTCAAGCTCGCGACGCCGCGCTCGAGATCGATGGCGCTCATCGCGCGGCGCTCATCCACCCGCCATGCGCGCAGATGCGTCGATCCCCAATCGACTGCCAAGAACGCGCTCATGTACGCCCGCCATCGACGATGAAATTCTGTCCCGTGATCATGCGCGCATCGTCGGCCGCCAAAAACAGAACGAGCGCGGCCACATCTTCGGCCGTGATACGACCGGGCAAGCAAACAAGCTTCATCCACTCAGCCTCGGCCTCCGGCGTGAGCCAGAGTTCGAGTTGACGCTCGGTCGCCACCCAACCGGGCGATACCGCGTTGACGCGGATGCGCTCACCGCCCCATTCGCGCGCCAGCGCCTTGGTCAAAGCATTCACGCCGCCCTTGGCCGCGTCGTACGCCGCAAGCTGCGGCGCGCCGAGCAGCGCATTGATCGAGCTGAGATTGACGATCGACCCGCCGCCGGCGCGAACGAGCCACGGTCGTGCCGCGCGCGCGGCGATGAAGGTCGCGTCCAGATTGACCGCCAGCGCCGCGCGCCACGCCTCGTCGCTGAGGTCGGCTGCCGCATGACGCGCGTCATGGGCGACGTTGCTCACCAGAACATCGAGCCCGCCGAGTGCGCCGGCAGCACCATCCAGCGCCGCCGCCAACGCGCCCGTTGCCGTAACATCGCAACACTGAAATTGCGCGCCGGTTTCTTTGGCGAGTTCTTCGCCTTCAAGCCTCAGCCGATCGACGAAGGCGACGCGCGCGCCCTGGTCGACGAAGGCACGCACGAAGTTCTCGCCGATCCCCGTGGCCGCGCCGGTGATGAACACCCGGCGTCCCTGAAGAGTTGGAAAACGCGCCCGCATCAGTGGCTCTCGCGCGCGACAAATTCGTCGCTGCTGCCGACAAGAAAATCGAGATCGCAGCCGCGATCGGCCTGCAGCACCGTATCGACATAGAGTTTCGTCCAGCCGCGCCGATGCGGCGATACTGGACGAGCACTCTCCCACGCACGCCGGCGCGCCGCCATTTCCCGATCGTCGATCGTTACGTCAAGCCGCCGCCCGGGTCCGTCGAAGTTGATCATGTCACCGTTTTGCACCAAAGCCAGCGGGCCGCCCGCTTCACTTTCCGGCGCCACGTGCAAGATTACCGTCCCGTAGGCCGTGCCGCTCATGCGCGCATCGGAAATACGCACCATGTCGCGCACGCCCTGCGCCAACAGCTTGCGCGGCAACCCCATATTGCCGACTTCCGGCATGCCCGGATACCCCTTGGGCCCGCAACCCTTGAGTACCAGAACGGAACCGGCATCCACATCAAGATCGGGAACGTCGATGCGCGCCTTATAGTCTTCGATCGTCTCGAAAACCACGGCACGACCGCTATGGGAGAGCAATTCGGGCGACGCGGCGCTCGGCTTGATCACAGCGCCGTCCGGGCAAAGACTGCCGCGCAACACCCAAACGCCCGAAACGGGACCGACCGGCTTGTCGAGAGCGCCGATCACGTCGCTGTTCCAAATCTCGGCTTGATCGGCGATCGCGCCCTGACTGACGCCCGCGACGCCGACCGCATCGCGGCGCAGCATCGGCCCCAGCGCTTTCAACACGGCCGGCGCTCCACCCGCGTAGCAGAAATCTTCCATCAAAAATCGTCCCGACGGCATCAGATCGACCAACAGCGGCACGTCGCGCGCCAAGCGATCGAAATCTTCCAGTGCCAGTTCGACCCCAACCCGCCCGGCCAGCGCCAGCAAATGCAGCACCGCATTGGTCGAACCGCCGATCGCCGCGTGCATTAGGATCGCGTTCTCGAACGCCGCGCGCGTAAGCACGTCGGAAGGCCGCGTCTGCGCTTTCACCAGGTCCACCGCGCGCCTGCCGCTCATATGAGCCAGCGCCTTGCGCCGGCTATCGGGACCGGGCAGCGCCGCGTTATGCGGCAAGCTCATCCCCAACGCTTCGACGAGGCACGCCATGGTCGAGGCTGTCCCCATCGTATTGCACACGCCGGGACTGCGCGACATAGCGGCTTCGGCCGCCATGAAATCATGAAGCGTCATCTCGCCTGCGCGCACCGCTTCGGAAAAGCGCCACACGTCGGTCCCCGAACCGATATCGCGTCCGCGCCATTTGCCGCTCAGCATCGGACCAGACGAAACGAAGATCGTCGGTAGATCGACGCTGGCCGCACCCATGAGCAGACCGGGCGTTGTCTTGTCGCAACCGCCTAGCAGCACGACGCCGTCGATCGGATTGGCGCGGATCGATTCCTCGGCCTCCATAGCCAGCAAATTTCGAAACAGCATCGCCGTGGGACGCATCTGCGTTTCCGGCAAGCTCATGGCCGGAAACTCGACGGGAACCCCTCCCGCTTCCCAGACGCCGCGCTTCACGAATTCCGCAAGCTCGCGCAAATGCACCTGGCAGGTGACGAGTTCCGACCAAGTGTTGCAGACGCCGATGACCGGGCGCCCGTCGAACACATGCTCGGGCAGTCCGGTTCCCTTGATCCAACTGCGATGGATGAAGCCGTCCTTATCCTGTTTTCCGAAACTGCGAGCACTGCGGGGCGGCTTCATGCAGGCTTGAACTCCAGTTTTGCGGCGCGGGTAACGGGATGCGCCGGGCCGCCTCACATCACCCGAGGAACACCGCCGGTGCAAGGCCCTTGACGCCGGGCTCGACGGCGAACACACCGCCCGCATCCGGTTGCGCATGCAACGCGGCACCGTCAAGGTCCGCGCGCGAACTGGTGATGAACAGCGTCGCCATATCCGGCCCGCCAAACGCGCAACTCGTCGGCCGCTGCACCGGCAGATCGAGCACTGCGCGAACATCGCCGTCGGCGCCGACGCGCGCGACACCCCAGCCGTCCCACCGCGCGTTCCACAGACAACCTTCCGCGTCCAGCGCCGATCCGTCCGGCGCCCACGCCGCGCCGGAGTTTCGAAACAGGACGCGCGGATTACGCAATGCGCCGTCGCGAATTTCGAACGCATTCATCACCCCAGCTTTGGAATCGGCGGCGTAAAGGATCTCGCCACGCACGTCGGTGACGAGCGTATTGGCGATGCCCCATCGCTCGATCACGCGCGTGCAACGCCAATCCGGGTCCAGGCGATAGATTGCGCCGGTGTCGCCGGCGCCCGTCTCGTGCATCGTGCCGAACCAGAACGCGCCGTCGGCGCCGACATGGCCGTCATTGCTGCGATTGGAAGTGCGCTCGGGCTCCGGCACGACGCGCAAATCGAACCTCCATGTCTCGGGATCGAACACGCCGACGCCCTCGCGCGCCGCCATCACCAACCCGCCCGCCGCTCGCAATCCCAAAGCCGTGGCTTGCACGGGCAAAGCACGGCCCTCGGACAGTCCGCTGACCCCATCCCAGCGCCAGAGTTCGCGCGCCGGAATATCAACCCACCAAAGCGTTCGCCGCTTGTCGTCCCACAGCGGACCTTCGCCAAGGCGGTTTTTGCACCCAACCAGCAAACGCGGCGCGCCGATCATTTGCCCTCCACGCCGAACAGCGCGATATCGCCCGGCCGCAGCGCCGGAAGCGGCAAACCGGCATGGCAAAGTGCCGCGCCAAGCGCCGTGAACGGCACGCCGGTCGTCCAGTCCGGCGCGATCTTCATTTGCGCGGCCATGGCCTTGCCCGGATTGAGCAGCGTCACGTTATAGACTCGATCGGCCTGAAGCCCGTGCAATCGCAACGGCGCGGGCAGCGGATAAAGTGGCGTATCCACTTGCGCCACGCTGACCGTTTGTCCGGCCGCGTCCGCGCAAGCAAAAGCGATCAGCCCGGGATCATCATGCTCCAAACGAATGATGCGCCCACCATGCACGCGCGCGCGCAGACTTTTGTGCAGAGCGATGGCGTCCCCGAGACGTGCCCGGTCTTGCTCGCTCAATTTTATCAGGTCCGCCTCCACGCCCATGTGCCCGAACAGAGCCGTAAGCGTGCGCGTGTCCATCGACGATATCCGACCCGTCGTGTGACTGGTACGTGGCCCGACATGCGCGCCCATGACTTCCGGTGGGAAAAAGATCGAAAAGGCGCGTTGCTGACGCTGGCGGTCGAACGGGTCGTTGCAGTCCGACAGCCAGATGCGCTCCGTGCGCCTGAGCATCTCGAAATCGGCGCGTGCGCCGCCGCTGGCGCAGGCCTCGATCTCAAGCCCGGGATGGGCAGCGCGCACCCGGTCGATCAAGCGATAGGCCGCGCGCGTCTGCGCGGTGCCCGGCGCATGCGTTAGGTCGCGGTTGAAATCCCATTTCAGATAATCGATGACACATGATCGCAGCACCGCATCGATTTGGCTGAAGATCGCATCGGCCGCCTCCGCGCGCGCCAGATCGAGCACATATTGCCCGCGCCCGAGCGGTTGCTCGCGGCCCTTTTCGCCCAAGACCCAGTCGGGATACGCGCGCAGCAGGTCGGAATCGAGATTGGCGCATTCAGGCTCGACCCATAGCCCGAACTGCATGCCCAATGCGCGCACGTGATCCGCCAGCGGCGCCAAACCACCGGGATATTTTTCGGGCGCGGGGCGCCAGTCGCCCAGCCCCGTTCTGTCGCTGTTGCGTCCGGCAAACCAGCCGTCATCCAGCACGAAACGTTCGACGCCGGTGGCCGACGCCAAGTCCGCAAGCTGTTTGAGGCGCGCGAGATCGTGCGCGAAATAGATGGCTTCCCAGCTGTTGAAATGGACCGGCCTCACCCGTCCGGCCAACCTGCCGCCAAGCACCTCTTGGCGGACAAACGGATGAAAGCGATCGGACAGTCCATTCAGGCCGCAATCCGAACGCGCCGCGAAAAGCGTGGGACTGGTCCAGGTTTCACCAGGCGAAAGCACAATCTCGCCCGGTGAGAACAAGGGCGCCAATTGCGCTTGGACGCGTCCGTCGCGCAAGCGTTCAACCAGCGTCTCGCTGTCGCCGCTCCAACCCAAATGCAGGCCCAAGACGCCGCCCCTCGTCTCGCCGAAGCCGCGCGCGCCCACGATCAGAAACGGCGGCGCGTGATGCGACGTCCGGCCGGTCCGGTTTTCCGAAGCGATGAGACCCGCGCCCAATTGGATGCGCTCGGACCGCCATTCGCCGGCCCAGCGGCCGGTCAATCGCATGATGTCGTCATAACGGCACGGCAAAGCGCACGGCGCGAAACGATCAAGGGTCAAAGTCGTCGCGCCGGTATTCTTCAGTTCCGCATCGACGCAAAGAACGCCGCTCGCGTGCAGGCGCAGCCGCTGCACCACCTCGATTCCGGCGCGTCGGTCGCACATCCGGATGTCGAGGCTACCCGCACGGACCTCGGCGCCCGCAAGCGCGCATTGAGTGATAGATGTGCCGTCCGCGCGGTGGAGCGCCAAGGCGGGCCGGCCGCTGAAACCACGCCCCGCTTCGGGCAAGAGATCGAACGTCTCGCCTGCATCCAACATCCCATGCGCGGCCCCGCGCGCGCCGGTAAAAGCAATGGTCTGCAAGTCGGCGTCGGCGGGAAGCGCGGGACCCCAATAGATCAGCCCCAGCGGCGCGCCGCCCCAGCCCGCAAATACAAGCGTGTCGCCGCCGCCATCCAATCTGTGCAAACGCTGTTCGCCGTCCATCCCAATAATCCCGCCCGCCCGTCGCCGTACTGCAACTGGCATACAACCGGACGCGTCGGAGCGCATCTGGTTCGGCGGCTTTACGAACTATGATTTGGGATATTTCGACGGCTAGACATGCAGGCTTGTACCACGCCAAAACCCGTTCGGGCCAAATGTGTTGCCCATATCTTTGGAACTGACCTGCTGAAATTTGGCTGGGGTACTAGGATTCGAACCTAGGAATGGCGGAATCAAAATCCGCTGCCTTACCACTTGGCTATACCCCAATCGCTCAGGAACGCTCGCGACTCGCCCGCCACGGCGCATGCGCCAAGGCGGAAGGCGCGGGACCATAAGGGCCTGCCCGCGCGAACGCAACGCCTGCGAAAAACGCCGCGTCGCGTGCGCCTTTGGCCCTGAAATCTAGCGCGGCGCAACCAACGCCGCCGGCACCGGAACGGTCGCGATTCGGTCCGTCGCCAGACTGCCCAGATAAAGCAACCCGTCCCGCTCGTTCACGCTTGTGATCGTGTGGATCACGCGCCCACCCGGATCTTGCAGCGTCGCCACCACTTTGCCTTCGAGATTGACTGCAATCACGCAGCCGTACTGGTCGGTGGCCGTCGGCGGCATCAATCCGATCGACTGCAGCCGGAAGATAACGCGCCGCATGAAGGGGCTAGCCGCTTGATCTTCCAGCGCCTTACTGCGCGGTCCAACCAGCGCCACCCAAAACAAGTCCCGCCCGTTAAACGACAGATTGTCGGGATAGCCGGGCAAGTTTTCGATGAACGTGTCCTTGGTCCCCGTCTTCGGACCCTTCAGCCAGTAACGGGTTATCTTGTGCGCCGCCGTCTCGTTGACCAGCACGTAGTCTTCATCGGGCCCCAGCGCCACGCCGTTGGCGAACGCCAATCCGCTCAGCCGCGCCTGCAGCGAACCCGAACGCGGATCGTACGAAAACAGCCGTCCCGTCGCCTGCCCCTCCAAGAATTCGGCCGAAACGTCTTCGATGCCGTAGCGTTGAGAGGCGTCGGTGAAATAAATCATCCCGTCCTTGGCGATATCCAAATCGTCGACGAAACGCAGGGGCCGGTTCTCGAAACGATCGGCCACGACGACGATCTGCCCCTTCGGCGTCACCGCGACCAAGCCGCGCTTGGCGTCGGCCACCACGATATTGCCGAACGGATCATGTTGAAGGCCCAAGGGCCGTCCGTTGGTCGTGGCAACCGTCTCGACCGCGGCGCCGGGCGTGGGTTGCGGCGTGCCGCCGGGAACCACCGGCTGGATCGGCGCCGGGCCGGACGCCGTTTGCCCATCGATCCGTACACGGATGATACGCCCGTCTTCCACCCCCGTATAGGCGTAGCCGTCCTTGACCCAAACGTCTTCGGGCCCGGTCCCGATCGCCTCGCCCAGAAAGCGCACGCCGCGCAACGTTTCGTTGGGCGAAAACGGTCCGTTGAATCCGGGATTGGGCCCGACGGCGAACTCGACCGGCTCGATGCGAACGGGCCACGCCAACACATAGCCCACCGCCACCGCGATCAGCACGCCCACACCGATCAGCACAAAGCGCATGACGAACTCCCCACGTTATTAATGAGCACTCGGCACCCGAACGCACCCTTCCATTTTGCGCGCCTTGCCCCACCCCTGACCAGCCTGTATAAAGCCGCCCTTCCCGAGCCTGGCGGATGTAGGCGTCAAAGCCACAGCCCAGGGGCAATTGGATTACGGAGTGTAGCTCAGCCTGGTAGAGCACTGCTTTCGGGAGGCAGGGGCCGGAGGTTCAAATCCTCTCACTCCGACCAGTTTTCAGCCGAATTCTCGGCCCGCACCGTTCACGTTTTGACACGTTGCAGTTCACTTTTGCCCAGAACCTTCAAGAAGCGTTGGGCAATGCGTGGGCAGTAAAATTGAATGCGACAGGCATGTAGTTTCGCAGCCTTTGAACGCTTCCAATTTCACGATCACGGATCGGCTTCTCTCGTCTTCCTTGTGACGCCGGCAAACGGCATCGTCGACGCCTACGGCACACTTGGTTACGAGACCAAGATCGAAAATGCGGATCCGTTGACCGGCGTCATGGCCGCAGTCACCTATCACGACTTCGAAACAGAGCGCGGCAG
>JANOFM010000007.1:0-35867 GCA_031413635.1 Alphaproteobacteria bacterium
CTGAGACCGCCTTGCGGGCTGAACAAGGCGCCGTTCGTGCCTGGGCGGTAGGACTCGAGGTCGCACGGCACGTTGGCATCCGCGCGCAGGACCGGGCAAGCGAGTTTGCGGCCCTTCAGATCGTCGACTTGCGCGACCCACTTGCCATCCGGGTTCCATGCCGTTTCATCGGGACCGGTGCGGTACAGTGTTGCGGCGCGAGCGGCCGAACTCGGCGGACACGCGGCCCAGTTGAAGCAACCCTCGATGCGCAACGGCTTCAAGACAAGTCGGTGCATGAGGCGGTCGAAGCGTTCGCCGGTCGCTGCCTCCATCACGGTGCCAACGACGATGAAATTGAAGTTCGCGTAGGTGAAGTATTCGCCCGGCGCGTGCGCTGCATCCCAGTGGGTCGAATTCGCCATTTCTTCCTTCAACGTGCCGCCAAGCGGAATCGCGTATCCGTCGCGCAACGACGAGGTGTGTGCGAGCAAGTGACGAAGGGTGATTTGCTTTTCGGCGACGGCTGGATTGCGAAAGGCAAAGCCAAGATAGGACGAGACGTCACGATCGAGGTCGAGTTTTCCTTGTTCGACTAAACGCATAACACCGATCGCGACCACCAGTTTCGAGATGGAAGCGACGCGGATCAGACTGTCGGGGGACAACTTGCGGGCGCAAGTCAGGCCGTCGTCCGCGAAAACAGCGCACCCTTCGGTTCGAGTGGCGATCTTGCCGCCCGCGTCGATCGTCGCGGCGACGACGCCGGCGATACGCAGTGGTGAAGATTGCCTGGGCGCGGCAACGCAACTCGCAAGAGCGATTGCCGCCGCTATCACAAAAAAGCCGCGGTTAAACACGGCGCGTCGGCATCGAGTGGTTCCAATCGGCGAGGAGGGCTCGAAGGGCGGAGACGAAGGCCAGCGGCTGATCGAGCATGACGTGGTGGCGGGCTTGCGGGATTTCGATCACCGGGGCGGCGTGGCCCAAGAGGCTGAACATATATTCGCCGACTTCGGGCGGCATGAGGACCGACATCTCGCCGCGCATGATGGCGATGCGGCACTTGGTTGCGCGCAGGCGCTCTGCCGTGTCGCCGATCGAGAAGCGAGAGGTCCAGATCGACGGGTCGAACTTCCAGGTCCAGCCGCCGTCGACTTGCTTCAACGAGTGGCGGGCAATGAAGTCGACGATGTAATCGTTCTCGCACGGTTGTTCGGGCGCGAGTCGGAAACGCGCCAAAGCTTCAGTCAGCGTCGGGTAGACGCGATGGGGCCTGCTTTCGCGGTGCGGCGGGCCGCCGGGACGATCCGGCGGATTGACGGGCGAATCGACGATCACGGTGCCCGCGAGCTTTTCGCCGTGGAGGGCGCCCGCCATGATGGTGGCGAAGCCCCCGAACGAGTGGGCGACGAAGACCGGCGGTTCTTCGTGGTCGAACATGCCGGCGTCCCGGGTGACGGCGAGTTCTTCCGCGACGAAGAGTTCCATCGAATAGTGCTGCCGCGGCTGCGAGTCGCCCATGCCTGACAGATCCATCGCGGCCACGTTGTATTCGCGCGCGAGGAAGGGGGCGATGAAGCTCCACCAATAGGCGTGAGCGCCGTTGCCATGAATCAGAAGCAGACCCGGCTTGTCGCGACGGCCCCAGCGCAAGTAGTGGATGCTGGCACCATCGACGTTCACCCACTTGCTTTCGGCTGGCGTCGCAATCGCTTGTTCGAACCACGCGGGGCCTTGCACTCTGGACCCGTTGAAGCGGGCCAGCGGACCGCCAATTGAGATTTCGTTGGCAGCCATCGTTATGTTTTGCGCTTGGGCGGCCGGATGCCGAGCGCCTTGAAGACGCCGGTCGCGGTCATGATTGTGCGTTCGCCCGACCAGATGCGGCCCGTCACCGTGTAGATGTCGCTGTCGCGACCGTTGACCTTGCCCGTGCCTTCGACCCAATCGCCGATTTGGGCCGCGTCGACAAAGTCGGTGACCATCCGTACGGTCACCCAATAACGGTTGGCGTCGAGCGTGATGGCGTGGCCGAGCGCCATATCGGCGAAAGCCATCAGCATGCCGCCGTGGCAATTCTTCATGCCGTTCGTGTGGGGTTCGCCGACGAGGAAAGCGCGGGTGTAGGTCTTGTCGGCATTGATGCGTTCGTAAAGCGGGCCGATCTGGCGGCCGAAGCCCTGGAACCAATTCATGCGCACGTAGCCGCCGGGAATTTCGGGTGCGTGTTCTTCGAGGAGGTCGTCTGTCATCGCGTCGCTAGTCGTTGTCGCCGCGCCACTCTAGCCAAGTGCCGTGCGGGTCGCATAGGGCAATCGTGCGCTTGTCGACTCGGCCGTTGTCGTAACGTCCGACGTTCACGGGATAACTGGCGCCGTCCCACTCGATCGATACGCGGTAGAGAGGCCGTATGCGCGAGATCGTCTCGAGAATGTCGTTCAGACGTGTGCGCATCGCTTCACTGAACTGATAGGTGACGTGGCTGTGGTCGACGACGAGCGTGCCGGTGTTCGGCACGGCGCGCGCCACAGGCTCCAAGAGTTCGAGCGCGTCGCCGGCGACGATGGGTTGGGGATGGGCCCGCGCGGTCGCGATGGCGGCATCGAGTCGCTCAAAGCGCCGCGTGAGTTCGGGCCAGATCAGCGCCTTCAACCAGCGCCGGTCTTCGATGCTGCGCAGATCGACTGGATTGAGCTCCAGGCCAACCCGACTTGCGACTTTTGGAAACGACGGCGCGAGTGGTGGTGCTTTTGGACCACGCAATTCCGCTTCAAGATTCAAGCGGGCATCGTCGGGGCCCCGGGTGAGCGGCAAGGCGCCGTTTGCGCGATAGGTATAGCGATAGCGGTCCCAATTCAGATTGAGGCCGGCGCTGGGGCCGATTTCGATGATGTGCAATGCGCCGCCGGTTTCGCGCGCGATGAAATCGAAGGCGGGATAGAGTGCGGTCGAGCGCGCCACTTCGTTCGTGTTGGTGACGCGCGTCTCGACGAGCGTGACGATCTCGCCTTCGTGCGCTAAACAGAACTCGCGGAACAACGGGACCGGATCGCCTTCGGGGCGCGCCTGCGGACGCACGCTCGGATAATGATCGGCGAGCGGATGACTCGCGTCGCCGAGCAGGAGATAATGCACGGCGCCCAGAATGATGTTTGCCTGCGGCTGGCCCGGCTTGGCGCGGGTAGCGATGGCGCGCAGCTTGTCGTCGTCCCTGATGGCGAGCGCGAAGCGTTCGTAGAGCGGTGAATGGCCGCGTTTGGCCTCGCCCGCGAAGAAGGTCCAATAATCGTCGGGAACGGGCGCGGCCATATCGTATCCTAGTTGGGCAAGGGCACAGCGGCGGCCTCGAACGCCGCCTTTTGACGTTTGGCGACCGAGGCAAGCGTGAACTCGTCGATTTCCTCGTTGAAGAGCTTGTGAAAGTTGAGTTCGGCTTGCAAATGCAGAAACACGGCGCCGAGGCCGATTGCAGCGCGATCCATGAAGACGAATTCGCGCGGCGGTTTGACCGGACCTTGCTGACTCAGGCGTTTGTGGACTTCGAACGCTTCTTTTCGTCCGTAGGCGGATGGTGCGACTCCGTTGGCGACCGAGCGCACGCGGTTTTCCAGCATCGGCGCGTAGATGAAGCGCGCCCAGATGTTCAAGGTCTCGATCACGGCCTTGTTTAGGCCGCCAAAGCCCCAGGTTTCGTAAGCGTGAACGGCGAGTTCGGGCTTACCTTGTTCGAGTGCATGATAGAGATCGATGACGCCTCCGACGAACTTCGGGCGGAACGTGCGGATGCAACCGTAATCGAGGAGGTTGAGCCTAAAATCCTCGCGCACCGCGTAGTTGCCCAGATGCGGGTCGCCGTGAATGGCGCCGTAGTGGCTGAACGGATGCCACCAGGCCCTGAACAAAGCCGTAGCTAGGCGATTGCGATCGGCGAGCGGGTGTTTCGTGAATTCGAGAATGGGGCGCCCGGGCTCCCACGACATCGTCAGCAGGCGTCCGGTCGATAACTCATCGACGACATCGGGAACGCGGATCGAAGACACGTCCTTCAACATTGCGCGGTAGAGACGCATGTGGGCGGCTTCGCGATGGTAGTCGAGTTCTTCGCGCAGACGGGCACCGATTTCCTCCGCCATCTCGGAGGGATCGATGGCGCGGTCCATGCGACGGTAGAGCGAGAAGATCAATTTCAATTGAGAGAGATCGGCCTCGACGGCGGAGGCCATGTCTGGGTACTGAAGCTTGCAGGCCAGAGGGCGGTCGCGCTTGTCCCGGGCGCGATGAACTTGACCAAGCGACGCCGCAGCCGCAGCTTCGCGTTCAAAGGATTTGAATTTTTTCTCCCAATCGGCTCCAAGTTCGGCGGCCATGCGTCTGCGCACGAAGGACCAGCCCATGGGCGGGGCTTGAGTTTGCAAGGTCGAAAGTTCGGCAGCAAAATCGGCGGGCAGTGCGTCGGGCACGGAGGCCAGCATCTGAGCCACTTTCATCAGCGGGCCCTTGAGGTTGCCGAAAGCTGCCTTCAGTTCGATCGCCTCGCTGCGCGAGTCGCGCTCCATGCCGAACATGCGCTTGCCGGCCATCTTAGCCGCCGCGCCGCCCATCGCGGTTGTGACATTGGCATAGCGTTGGAGCCTTCGCCCCAGGCTGTTGCGTTCGCCGCCGCCGGGCTTTTCGCGCTCGCTCATTTGATCGTCGCAACCTCTTGCTCAAGTTCGAGGATGAGGCCCGAGATCATCTCGAGGCCCTTGTTCCAAAAGGCAGGGTCCGAGGGATCGATCCCAAAGGGCGCCAGTGCCTCGCGATAATGCTTGGTGCCGCCAGCCGCCAGGAGATCGAGATAGCGTTCGGCAAAGCCCGCCGGCGATTTTTCGTAAGCGGCGTAGAGCGAGTTCACGAGACAATCGCCGAACGCGTAGGCGTAGACGTAGAACGGCGCATGGATGAAATGCGAGATGTAGCACCAGTAGGTTTCGTAGCCCTCGGCGAAATGGAATGCGGGGCCGAGGCTTTCGGTTTGTACGTCCATCCAGATGCGGCCGATATCGTCCGGCGTCAATTCGCCTTCACGGCGGGCCGCGTGGATGCGGCGCTCGAAACTATAGAACGCGATCTGGCGCACGACGGTGTTGAGCATGTCTTCGACTTTGGAGGCGAGCATTGCGGCGCGGGCGCGCGGTTCGCGCTCGGCCTTCAGCAGCGCGCGGAAGGTCAGCATTTCGCCGAAGACGCTGGCGGTTTCGGCGAGCGTCAACGGCGTGTCGCTGAGGATGGGGCCGTGATGGGCGGCCATGACTTGATGAACGCCGTGGCCCAGTTCGTGGGCGAGCGTCATGACGTCGCGCGTCTTGCCGAGATAACTCATGAGAATGAACGGATGCGCGCTGGGGACCGTCGGGTGCGAGAAGGCTCCGCCGGTTTTGCCGGGGCGCGGGCGGGCGTCGATCCAGCTCTTGGCGAAGAACGTATCGGCGATCTCGGCCATGCGCGGGTTGAAAGCGCCGTAGGCGTCGAGCACGAGCGACTTGGCTTGCAGCCAGCCGATCTTCTTGTCGTCGGCGAAGGGCATCGGTGCGTTGCGGTCCCAATGCTCCAGACGATCGAGTTTCAGCAGTCTGGCTTTCAGACCGTAATAAGCGTGCGATAGTTTCGGATAGGCCGTGCGCACGGAAGAGGCCAGCGCTTCGACAACTTCGGGCTCGACGCGATTGCCGAGGTGGCGCGAGGTGGTGGCGTCGGGGAGTTTGCGCCAGGCGTCCTCGATTTCTTTGTCCTTCGCCAGCGTGTTCGTGATGTGGGTGAAGAGGCGCAGGTTCGCCTTGAATGTTTTGGCGAGTGCCTGGGCCGCATCGCGCCGGACGTTGCGTTCGGGTTCCGACAGGAGATGCAGCGCTTCCTCGCCGGTCAGTTCTTTGCCGGCGACATCGTAGCGGAGCGCCGTCAGCGTCTCGTCGTAGAGCCTGATCCAGGCGCCGTTTGCGGTTTGCGCCCGGTCGTGAAAGGCGCGCTCGAGTTCGTCGTCGAGCTGATAGGGTTTGAGCGCGCGCAAGTGATCGAGCCAAGGTTTGTAGCGGCGCAGTTTCGGCTCATAGAGCGCACGTGCCATCGCATCGTCGGGAATTCGGTTCAGTTCGAGGTCGAAGAATAGAAGTTCCGAACCGATCTTGGTCAGCCAATCCGACGTGTCGCCGTAGAGTTTGCCGATTTCGGGATCGCTGGCGTCGGCGGCAAAGACGAGGCTTACGTAGCTCGAGATCTTGCCGAGGCGGTCTTGCAGCGCGTCGTAGCGTTCCACGGTAGCGGCGAGGGCTGCCGGCGACAGCGTGGCGACTTTGCCTTTTGCCGCGTCGCGAAAGGCGTGGGCTTCGCGTTCGGCTTCGATTTTCGCTTCGAGGAACTCGGCCGATTTGGGTCCGGGGAATAGGTCGCTTAGGCGCCATTCGGGCGGGTCTTCAGCGGTCTGGGGGAGCGACATCGATGTTTGAGTGCTTTCCGTGAGCGTGCGAGGCAGATATGGCAGAGGGGGCCCTGCCCTTCAACGCGGCGGAGCGCATGCGGCTCGTGCTTCGTCGAGGCCCTTGCGGATGGCTGTTGTATCGGCACCGCGTTCGACCGAAACGGCCAGAGCGTCGTTACGGGCTTCGGCTTTTGCACATTGGCAAGGGTTTTCGCGCGCGAGTGGTTCTGGGCTTGCGAGTGCGGCGCGGCCCTTGTCTGCAAGGCGGATCGCGTCGGACCAGTTGCGGCCGGCGCGGATTTGGGCTCGCGCTTGGGCTTGGTATTCGCGGGCGAGACAGGCGCGCCAGGTGTCGCCGGTGATTTGTTCGTAGAGGAAGGGCGTGACCTCGAAGCTACCTTTGAGGTTTGCGCACGCTGCGAGCGCTAATGCGAAACCCAGAAAACAGCAGCGGCGCACAAAACCCCAAGGGCCCTGTACGCCGCGCTTCACCCCCTCGATGAGCTTTCCGGTGCCCCCTTGCGCTCGCTTACTTAGCAGAGCAACCCCCGCGAGCCGGACATCAGAATGCGAGGCAAACTTTCCATTAACGCCTGCCGCTTGCAAGGAGTTGTGACACGCTGGGCTCAGAATCGCGGCCCCCTGTAGCGCGCGAACAACAGGACGATGCGTCCAGCCGCAAATTTCCGCCAAAATCGACCCAAGCTGGAACAACTTAAACCGCACCTTTACTGCGCCCGGGCCATGCTCCGCGCCTGTCCCAGAGCGGGCCATCACATTCAAAGTTCCGAGGAATCCATGGCGCACACGACCCTGATTGTCGACGATGATCCGACCCAGCGCCGCTTGTTGCAAGCCCAGGCCGAAAAATGCGGCTTCACGACGCTGTTGGCGGCATCGGGCCAAGAGGCGCTCGACCTGTTGGCGGGCTCCAAGGGCGCCGATATCAGCCTCGTGCTGCTCGACCTCATTATGCCCGGGATCGACGGGATGGGCGTTCTGGCGCAGTTGCGGCCGACGCATCCGACGCTGCCGGTGATCGTTTTGACTGCGCAAGGCGGCGTCGATACCGCGGTGGCCGCCATGCGTGCAGGGGCCGACGATTTTTTGGTCAAGCCGGCAAGCCCGGAGCGCATTCAGGTTTCGATGCAGAACGCGCTGAAGATAAAGGCGCTGTCGGGCGAGATTCAGCGTTTGAAGAAAACGCATGACGGGCGCCTGTCGTTCGGCGATCTGATCGCCGAGAGCCAAGCGATGCGCGACGTGGTGCGCATGGCCGAGCGGGCGGCGCAGTCGAACATTCCAATTCTGATCGAAGGCGAGAGCGGCGTCGGCAAGGAAGTTCTGGCGCGCGCCATTCAGGGCGGATCGGACCGGGCGGGCAAGCCGTTCATCGCGGTCAATTGCGGCGCCATTCCCGACACGCTGATCGAGAGCATTCTGTTCGGCCACGAAAAAGGCGCCTTCACCGGCGCGGTCGACAAGCATCCCGGCAAGTTCCAAGAGGCGAGCGGCGGCACGCTGTTCCTCGACGAGATCGGCGAGTTGCGCCTCGACATGCAGGTGAAATTGTTGCGCGCCATTCAGGAAGGTGAAGTCGACCCGGTCGGCGCCAAGCGGCCGGTCAAGGTCGATATCCGCCTGGTCTCGGCCACCAACCGCAATCTGTTGCAGCAGGTGAACGAGGGCAAGTTCCGCGAAGATTTGTTCTATCGCTTGAACGTGTTTCCCATCGTGTTGCCGCCGTTGCGCGAGCGGCGCGAGGATATTCCGAGCCTGGTTTCCCACTTCATCCGCCGCTTTGCGGTGGAGGAAAACAAGAAGATCGTCGGGATCGAGCCGGCGGCGCTCGACATGCTGGTCAATTTTCCTTGGCCGGGAAATATCCGCCAGCTCGAGAACACGGTGTTTCGCGCGGTGGTGATGTGCGATGGCGGCTGCCTGCATACGGGCGATTTCCCGCAAGTGGCGACCCAACTCGGCGTTGCGGTTCGTTCGACGCCCCGCGTCGACGGGGACCAGAGCGAGGCGCCAATCCGTTATGTGCCGATCGCGCCGTCGCCCGTGCATGGCGATGCGGGTCATGGGTCGGCGCAAGGCGGCGACGGCCTCAACGTGACGGGCCTCGACGGACATTTGCGCAAGCTGGAAGAGATCGAGCACGAACTGATCCGCTTTGCGATCGAGAAGTACGAAGGCCACATGTCGGAAGTGGCGCGGCGCTTGGGCATCGGGCGATCGACGCTGTACCGCAAGCTGCGCGAGATGGGCGTGGACGACGAGAAAGTGGCGTAAGCGGTGCTGGCGGCCGGCGTGATCGGATCGCAAATCTAATCCGTGCCATCACGCCATCACATTGGCGGATGTGCGCCAAAAATGCCGCCACATTGCCGTCACATGCCATCACCTGCCGCCACAAGCGGCGTCATTCGGGATGGATCGCGGACGGACTTCGTGCGCCCGACACGCGCTTGAGGCGCAAGACGGGATTTCGAGTCATATTCGAATATCAAGTCGCAGCGGCGCCCGCGCATTCAGGCGCGCCGCCGAAGGAACAAATATAGAACTGGTCTGTTCGGAAAACAAGTGTTTTCGGGTCTCGCGCGGTGGCCGTACAAGTTCCGTCAGCATTGAGTACGACATCAAACGATGCTAATTTCGTGCCTCTACGGGAGACCCACGCGATGCGTACGACGATAGCCCTTGACGACGATCTCGTCGCCGAAGCCCAAAGCTTTACCGGCTTGATGGAGAAGTCGAGCTTGGTACGCGAGGCGCTGAAAGCGCTGATCGAGCGCGAAGCCGCGCGGCGGCTCGCACGCCTCGGCGGCAGTCAGCCCAAACTGAAAGCGCCGCCGCGCCGCCGGGCGTGAAGCGATGATCCGCGTATGATCCTGGTGGATACCACCGTGTGGGTCGATCATCTGCGCGAAGGCGACAAGCGGCTCGCGGGACTGCTTGATGGCGGATCGGTTGTCACGCATCCGTTCGTTGTCGGCGAGATCGCCCTGGGGCACCTCCACCCGCGAGACAAGATCTTGCGCATGTTGTCGAACCTGCCGAAAGCGATCGTCGCAACCGACAGCGAAGTGCTCCGCTTCATCGACGCGCGCAAGCTGTTCGGACGCGGTATCGGCTTTATCGATAGTCACTTGCTGGCCGCGGTTACGCTGAGCGCCGGTGCTGCGTTCTGGACGCGCGACAAGCGACTGCATAGCATCGCGGCCGATCTGGGACTTGCGATGGCGCAAGCGTAGCGCTCGATGAGGATACATCCGTGAAGTGCTTGAACCGCGGCGGCGAAAATCCTGCACGCGCAAAGTCTTGCGTGGATTGCGGCGCGGCGGCAAAAGTTCAAAAGACCCCGGCCAAGGGCCAAGATCGGTTCGCGCTTCGACGACTTTCCGCGCGAACAGGGCACCGATGCGCAGACGTAAGCGGTCGCCATCAAGCGGGTGCTCGCCTGGCAATTGGCCGAGGGAATGAAGAAACAAAAGCTGACCAAAAGCGCTATGGCCAAGCGCATGGAAACGAGCCGCAGCCTGTTCAACCAAGAGCAATGATCCAATTCTCGGGCGGCGTCGTACTGAAGACGCAGAATTGCAATAATGGGGACACTTCGCATGCGGCATTCGAACCAATTTATTTTGGGCGGGTTTGTTTTTGCCGTCTTGAGTGCAGCGGTAATCGCCGACCCGGCGCCGATTGCGGCGGAGCCGCTGTTGGGTGCTTGGCGCGTCGACCTGACCGCTTCGCCCGAGGAGGGCAAAAGCGGGCGGTCTTACACCGACATGGAGATCACCTCCGTCGAAGGCAACCGCATCAAGGGCACGTTCTACGGCAGCGCGATGGAAAAGGGACGCATCAATCGCAGCTGGGGCAGCGTGCGGTTCGCGTTCGTTACGCGCGACGGCGGCGGGGGTGCTTATCATCATTCGGGCGAGTTTGTGGACGGACGCTTGATCCGCGGCCTCAGCCACGCGATCGACCGCGACTTCCTATCGGTGTGGACGGCGCAGCCGGGGACCGTTGAAAAGCCCGCGTACTGACGATGCCGCCCGGCGTCAGTCCAGCATGTCGAACGTCAGTCCCGCGTTTTCGATCAAGCGCGGGATGAGGCGTCGGCCCATGGCGGAGGCCGGCGTCCAGAAGCCGCCCGGAACCTGCGCGCGATCGGTTTCGGCAAGACAGATGGCGGCTTCGGCGATCATCTTCGCGGTCGAGCCGTAGCCGGGATCGCGATCGCCGGTGACGCGGGCCTTGAAGGTGCGGCCGTCCTTCGCCGTGCCGATGAAGAGCAGGTCGTACATGCCGCTTTCGCGCTGGGCCTCGGTGGGACCCTCGCCCGCTTTCGGCAGGACGAAGCGGTTGAGCAATGCGCGGGTCGGCCAGAACGCGGCGGCGAGGCCGAACGTGCCCATGCCGCCGACGAGCGCGAGCGCCGCCGGCGCGCCGATGAGCCCCGCACCCGTCATCATCGCCTCGTCGTATTTGAAGTCGCGGCCGTAGGCGTAGTTCATCAATGCGTTGCTGCGATGGACGACGCGCGTGTTGATGGCAGCCATCACGAAGGGCGCCGTCCAAGATTTTGCGTCCGCATCGTAGGCGACGGGCATCAGGCCCGGCTGACGCGGACCTTGGCGCTCGCCCTTCGGGTTCAGCGCGTAGGGGTTTGCGAGCGCGCGCAGGACCGAGGCGTCGCGCGCCGCCTCTTCCACCATGTTCATCATACTGGCGATCGTGCCGCCGCTGGCGCCGCCCTTCATCGTCTTCACGCGCATGCGGATCGACGTGCACGGGTGGCCGGTGCGTTTTTCGACTTCGTCGTTCAGGAACAGGACGCCGAGGTCGGAGGGGATCGAGTCAAAGCCGCAACACGGCACGATGCGGGCGCCGCTCGCCTCGGCCACCGTTTGATGCGTGTCGATCATGCGCTGAATCCAGGGCGCTTCACCGGCGAGGTCGCAGTAGTCGGTACCGGCGCGGGCGCACGCAGCGACGACTTCGGATCCGTATTTCGCGTAAGGGCCCACCGTCGTGAGCACGACTTTCGTATCGGCGACGAGCGCGTCCAACGCCTTCGCATCGGCAGCGTCGATCACGATGGTGGCAACGCGTGCGCCGCGTTTGCCGAGCGTCGCTTTCAACGCGTCGAGTTTGGCCGCGTTGCGCCCGGCCATCGCCCAGCGCAGTTCGTTGTCGCCATAGGCCTTGGCTAGATATTGCGCGATCAACGCACCGACATAGCCGGTGGCGCCGACGAGGACGACGTCGTAGCGTTTATCGCCGGCTTCGGCCTTGCGTGCGGGCATGCGCGTTTCCTTCGTTGCGCGCGCAGGTTACGCGCAATTCGAGGGGCATGTCACCGCTGCACTTCCGATCGCTCGAGAGCCGCAAGTCAGCTCGCCATCCCCAGCGCCGACATATAGAGGTCGAGCAGGGCGTCGCGTTCTTCGCGTTCGGCGGAATCCATTTTTCGGATGCGCACGACTTGGCGGATGATTTTGGTGTCGAAGCCGTTGCCCTTGGCTTCGGCGTAGACCTCCTTGATGTCGCCCGACAGCGCCGATTTTTCTTCCTCGAGACGCTCCACGCGTTCGACAAGCGATTTCAATTGATCCTTGGCGAAATTGGTTTTGGACATGGCGGCGCACCCGGTTGCGATATGTGGAAAAGGCGGAAAAGGGCGCGGACCATAACTCCGGCTTTTGGCGCGATCAATCGCGGTCAGCCATGATTCTTGTGGGCTTTTTCGAAACTCGCCTTTTGTTCGGCGGATGCCTCCTTCTGGTAGCGGGCTTTCCATTCGGCTTGCGGCATGCCGTAGATTTTGCCGCGCGCTTCGTCCTTGACAATGTCGAGGCCGCGTTCGGCCGCGGCATCCTTGAACCAATCGCCCAGGCAATTGCGGCAAAAGCCGGCGAGGTTCATCAGGTCGATGTTCTGCACATCGGTGCGAGCTTGCAGATGGGCGACGAGGCGGCGGAATACGGCGGCTTCGATTTCGGTGCGTGTGGTTTCGTTCATGGCAATGTCCAAGTTCGGCGCCTACTCTATGCGCGCGAGCGCTTTTCTCAAAATGGGAACGAGGCGTGCAGCCCAGGCACGAATACCCTTGGCTTCGGCGATCAAATCCTGGCGGATTTCGATGAGCACGTGGGCGAAGCCGTGCTTTAGGGCGTGCTGGGCCATGCAATCGTTTTCGAGTTCGCCGGAATAAGGCTGGTTGTCGCCGACGGTCAGATCGTTTTCGCGGCGCAGTTCTTCCATCAGGGGTTTTGCGAGGCGGCCGTCCCTGCGATCCCACAATACGCCGATCTGCCAGGGGCGCTTCGTGCCACGCCATTCGGGGGTGAACGAGTGGATGGAAACGACGATGGGTGCGATTTGGGCGTTTCGCGCGCGGGCGATTTGGGCCTCGATCGCGTCGTGATAGGGGCGGTAGAAGCGGGCGATGCGGGTGGCGACTTCTTCGAAACCGGCCTTGGCGTTGCCGGGAATGATCGCGCCGTCGGACAGCTTCATCACCAAGGTCGGATCGTCGGCGCCGCGATTAAGATCGATCAGCAGACGCGAATAGCGACCCAAGATCGCGGGCGCGTCGAAGGCCTGCGCCATCGCACGCGTAACATCTGCGGCGCCGATATCGTACGCGATGTGACGCTCGAAAGCGTCGGGGGATAGGCCGAGCGAGCCGTAGAGCGGGTGCAGCGCATTCGAGGCGTGGTCGCAGACGAAGATCAAGTTCGGCGCGGCGTCGGCGTTGAGGATTTCGTAGGCTTGCGGCTCGCCGGGTGGCATCGTTGATCCCCACTGTCGCGGCGAAGATAGGGATGCCGGTCGGCTTTGCAATGGGCGCATGCGTGTCGCGGCTACTTAAAAAGGGAATGCTTCCGGCCGGCGTTGCAACAACGACAGCAGCCGAGAACTATGCGATAGAATTTACTTGGAGGTTTCGCGTGCACACCGCGCCCACAGATCTTCGCCGTTTGTTCGATGCCGCCGTTTCGGTGTGCCATCCGGCGCGCGTGGTAGCTTCTGCCCTGCCCGCGCGGCCGTCGGGGCGCGTGATTGTCGTAGGTGCGGGAAAGGCTTCGGCGGCGATGGCGGAGGCTGTCGAAGCGGTGTGGGGGCCGCCTTTGTCCGGACTTGTGGTGACGCGATATGGGCACGGCGTTGCGACAAAGTACGTCGAGGTCGTCGAGGCCGGACATCCGTTGCCGGATGGTGCCGGCGTCGATGCGGCCCAGCGCGTTCTCGAGCTTGTATCGGGATTGACCGGCGAGGACTTCGTGTTGGCGCTGTTGTCGGGTGGCGGGTCGGCTTTGTGGAGCGCGCCGTTGTCGCCGCTGACATTGGCCGAGAAGCAAGCGGTGACGCGGGCGTTGGTTCTGTCGGCTGCATCCATTCACGAGATCAATTGCGTGCGCAAGCATTTGTCGGCGATCAAAGGCGGCAGGCTTGCGGCTGCGGCCCATCCGGCGCGCGTGTTGGCGCTCGCGATTTCGGATGTCGCCGGCGACGATCTTTCGACGATCGCTTCGGGGCCGTGCAGCGGCGATGCGACGACGCAAGGCGATGCGCGCGCGATCCTTGCGAAACATGCGATCGATGTTCCGGCGAACGCCATGCATGTGTTGACGGCGCCGATGTTCGAATCGGTGAAGCCTGGCGATAGGCGTCTATCGGTGTCGACGTGCCGGGTCGTTGCGCGGGCGAGCGATGCGCTGGCGGCCGGCGCCGACGAAGCGCACCGGATGGGCTGGGCGACGAAAATCATCGGCGTCAACGTCGAAGGCAATGCGCGCCAGGCCGCACGCGCGCATGCCGAAATCGCGCTTGCCATGTCGCGCGGGGGCCGGCCGCTCGTGCTGTTGTCGGGCGGCGAGTTGACGCTTCAGGTCAAGGGCGACGGTTCGGGCGGACCTAACCGGGAATATTTGTTGGCACTGATGCAGGCGTTCAACGGTGCGCCGCATCTCTGGGCCTTTGCCGCCGACAGCGACGGGATCGACGGCAGCGACGAGGCCGCGGGGGCTTGGATTGGCCCGGAAACGCTTTTGCGTGCGCGGCAATTGGGGCTCGATCCCAAGACATTCGCCGATCGCAATGATTCAGGCGGGTTCTTCGCGGCATTAGGTCAGACCGTTGTGACGGGTCCCACGCGGACGAATGTCAACGATTTCCGGGCAATTCTGATCGGTCCGGACGTTTGACGGGGGAGTGCCGCACGGACAAGACTCGCCGCTGCTCAGTGATTCACGGGTTTTCGATCCGGCCATGTCCTTCGTGCGCGTTTTGCTTTTGGCGGTCGTCGTGCCGCTCCTTGTCGCTGCACCCGCGCAAGCGAAGTTTCGCCTCTGCAACAAGACCGACCATGCGATGGCGGCGGCGATCGGATACTACAAGGGAAAGGTCTGGGTCAGCGAAGGCTGGTGGAAGGTCGAGCCCAAAAGGTGCATGGACATTTTGCGCGGCGCATTGAAGGCTAGGTATTACTATCTTCGCGGGGTGCACTTGGGCGTCGATGGGGCGTGGGACGGCAACCGCTATTTCTGCGTCGCCGCCGACAACTTCACGATCAAGGGCCGCAGCAATTGCAGCAAGCGCGGATTCGGCCAGGCCGGGTTCTTCGAAATCGACACGGGCGTATATACGACTTGGGTACAAAATCTTTCCGACTGAGCTTCACACCGAAAAGACGTAAAAGATGCGCCGACGCCGCAATGTGAAGATCGTCGCGACTCTGGGCCCTGCCTCGCGCGAACCCGCCATGATCAAACGCCTGTTCGAAGCGGGCGCCGACGTGTTTCGCATCAATATGAGCCATACCGATCACGCGGGGTTAGCCAATTACGTCGCCAACATTCGCGCGGTCGAGGCCGAGATCGGGCGACCGATCGGCATCCTCGCCGATTTGCAAGGTCCGAAGTTGCGCATCGGCGCGATGGCGGGCGGGGGCGTCGATCTTGAAGCGGGATCGACGGTCAAGATCGACCTCGATCCATCGCCGGGCGATGCGCATCATCTGTTCCTGCCGCATCGCGAGGTGTTCGCGGTTCTGAAGGAAGGCGGGCTGCTTCTGATCGACGACGGGCGCTTGCGGTTGCGGATCGAGAAGGCGTCGCCCGACAGTTTGATGGCGCGCGTGGAACTCGGCGGACGATTGACCGATCGCAAAGGCGTCAACGTGCCTGACGCGCTTTTGCCGATCGCGGCTTTGTCGGCGAAGGATCGCGGCGATCTCGACCGGGCGTTGGAGCATGGCGTCGATTGGATCGCGCTGTCGTTCGTGCAGCGGCCGGAAGATGTGGCGGAAGCGCGCAAGATCGTGGCCGGGCGCGCGGGCGTGTTGTCGAAGATCGAGAAGCCGGCGGCGTTGGAGCGCTTGCACGAGATCATCGAATTGTCCGACGCCTTGATGGTGGCGCGTGGCGATTTGGGGGTCGAGCTTCCCATCGAGCAAGTGCCGGGGCGTCAGAAGCAAATCACGCGCGCGGCGCGCGCGGCAGGCAAACCCGTCGTCGTTGCCACGCAGATGCTCGAATCCATGATTTCGAGTCCGATGCCGACGCGGGCGGAAGTGTCGGACGTTGCGACCGCCGTGTTCGACGGGGCGGACGCCGTGATGCTGTCGGCGGAATCGGCGTCGGGCAAATACCCGGTCGAGGCCGTCGACATGATGGACCGCGTGGCGCGCTCAATCGAAGGCGACGCGCAGTATCGCATGATGATGGATGCGCAACGCTCCGAAGGCGAGGCGACGACGGCAGACGCGATTACCGCTGCTTCGCGGCAGGTGGCGCAAACGTTGAAGGCCGCCGCGATCGTGTGCTGGACCAGTTCAGGGTCGACGGCGTTGCGCGCAGCGCGCGAGCGACCGGGGTCGCCGATCATCGTGCTGACGCCTGTCGAGGCGACTGGGCGAAGGCTTGCGATCGCGTGGGGCTTGCACTGTGTGGTGACGCAAGATGCGCAAGATTTCGAAGACATGGTCGAGCGCGCGAGCCAGATTGCGTATCGGGAGGGCTTTGCCACGGTCAATCAACGCATTGTGGTAACGGCGGGCGTGCCGTTGCGGATGCCGGGGGCGACGAACTTGCTGCGTGTGGCGTTCGTGGGGCGCAAGCCCGGCGGCTTCGCGGGATAGCGAAGTCCCGTCGGCCGCTTTAAGAAAGAGCTTCGCGAGACATTTCTTACGTCGGCGGGTTGCGTTCGATTTCGAAGGTGAGTTGGCCGGCACGGCGGGCGACGGCTTCCAGCATCGGATTGATGAGAACGGCCTTGCGATAGGCAGAGAGGGCTGCGGCCTTGTCGCCTGCGACATCGGCTAGGCGACCGATGACGGCCAGCGCTCTGAAATGCCTCGGCTCGAGTGCGATGGCTTTCTCGAGATCGGCGGCAGCTTCCTGTTGACTGTCCATCGCGAGCAAGAGTCCGGCGCGGCGGTACCAGACTTCGGCGTATTCAGGTTTCATATCGACAACCGCGTCGAGCAGTTTTTTTGCCGTGCCCAAATCTTGAGCCTCGATTGCCATTTGCGCGCGCGACATCAGGACGTCGACCGTATCGCTGCCCGATTTCAACCAAATGCCTGTGATTTGGGCTTCGATCGTTGCGGCCTCCGGCCCGGTGCGGACGGCGGAGAGTTGATGGAACAAACGGTCGAGCCGCGAATCGCTTTGGTCGGCGAAAACCGGCGCGAGAAAGATCGTTAAGGCTGCAAGTGCGAGCAGTATGGAGCGCATCGGGTTATGCTAGGGTCATCAAGCGTTCAGGCCAAGCGGCATTTTCGATGATGATTTCCCGGCGTCAATTGGGCGGATTTGCGGCGGCGTTGCCGTTTGCAGGCGCTGTCGCGGCGCCGTTGGTGCAGGACCCGGACGTCGTGATCGTCGGCGCGGGGGCAGCGGGGATTGCCGCCGCGCAAACGCTGATCAATGGCGGGCGACGGGTGCAGATTGTGGAAGCCGGACCCCGCATTGGCGGGCGGTGTTTCACCGATACGGCGACGTTCGGCGTGCCGTTCGACAGAGGTGCGGCTTGGCTGCGTGGGATCGATCGCAATCCGTTGACGGGCCTCGCTCGGCTGCACCAGTTCGAGTTGGGCGCACACGATTCGAACGAGATGCTGTTCGCGCATGGCGCATTGCAGTCTCGCAAATCGAACACGGCCTATGAGCGCGCGTTTGTTGCGTACAGCGATGCGTTGGCGCACACGGCCGAGGACGAAGATGAAGGCGACATCGCGGCCGGCGACATGGTGCCGCCAGTGCTCGACGACGGTGCACGCGCCTGGATGGCGACTGTCGCGGCGACAGTTGGACCTTTGGACATGGGCGTCGACCTCAAGCAAATGTCGGTCAAGGACTGGTTCCTGCGCGACGACGGCGAGCCGAACCGGATGGTACGTCAGGGGTTGGGAACGCTCGTCGCGCGGCTCGGGATGAATGTACCGATTGCGGTGAATACGCGGGCGCGCCGCGTCGCGGTTTCGCAGGGGCGCGTGCGCGTGGAAACCGAGCGCGGAACGCTGACGGCGCGAGCAGCGATCGTGACGGCGTCGGTGGGGGTGCTGGCCTCGGGCGCGATCGCGTTCGATCCGATGCTCGACGCCTCGACACTAGGCGGGTTGCAGATGGGTCTCGTCAGCAAGATCGCGTTGCGCTTCGCGCCGGGTAGTCCGGCACTCGGTTTTCCCGAAGACACGCTTGTCGTGCCGCAGGTAAGCGACGAACGTGGGCATTGTTTTCTGGTGCGACCGTTCGGAGCGCCGTTGGCGATCTGTCTGACCGGCGGTTCGTTGGCGTGGGATTTGTCGACGCAGGTCGAGAGCGTCAACATCGCGTTTGCGCGCGATCGCTTGCGCGCTTTGCTGGGTTCAAAGGCCGACCAAGGATTTGTGGCCGGCGCCGCGACTGACTGGGGGATAAACCCCAATACGCTCGGCGCGTTCGCCGCGGCGTTGCCGGGCCGCTGGAAGTCACGCGCAGCATTGGCCGCGCCGATCGGCGAGCGCGTGTTTTTAGCCGGCGAAGCGCTCGGCGGCAAAAACGTGCAGACGGTGCACGGTGCCTATGAAAGCGGCCAGCGCGCGGGGCGGCGAGTGCTAAAGTTGTTGAAGGGTTAGAGAGCGAACGGCGCCGGGCCGCCTGTCGCCCAGTCGACGAGTTCGATCGTGTGGACGACAGGGACCGGGACGGCGGCCGCGATCTGGGTGAGGCAGCCGATGTTGCCGGTGGCAATGATCTGCGGGGCGGTTGCCATCAATGTCGCGGCTTTGCGGCTTTGCAGGTTGCCCGCGATTTCCGGTTGAAGGATGCTGTAGGTGCCCGCCGAGCCGCAGCAAAGTGCGTCGCGCGGTTCGACCACGTCGAAGCCCAGCTTGCGCAAGATGTCGGGTGCGGCCGGGGCTTGTTTCATGGCGTGGGTGAGGGAACAGGCGGCGTGGTAGGCGACGCGGGTTCGTTTGTGAGCCGCGGTCGCGCGCAGGTCTACGTCGCGCAGGATGTCGGCGATGTCGCGGATGCGGGTGGCGAAGGCTTTCGCGCCGGGGCGCCGCAGCTGGAACTCGAAGTCGCGCATGACGGCGCCGCAGCCCGACGCCGTGGTGACGATGGCGTCGAAGGGGTGAGATTTTTCGAGCGCCGTTACTTCGTCGATCAACGCGGTCGCGCGACGGCCGGCGGCGGCGGTTTGGCCGAGGTGGTGGTTGAGCGCGCCGCAACAGCCCGAGCCTTGCAAGGTGGCGACCTCGAAGCCGTGGCGCGTTAGGACGCGGATCGCCGCTGCTGTGACGCGCGGCGCGATCACTTCTTGGACGCAACCGATGTGCAAGGCCACTCGTTTCGCGGTCTTCGTTTCGGCGTCGTATTTTTTCGACAGGCTTCGCGCGCGGGGCGGCTTCCCGATTTGAGTTGCGACATTCACGGCCTGGCGCAGTTCCTGGGGAAGCAACGGCACGACCACCGCGCCGATACGGGCGAGGTGAAGCAGCGGCCGCAACAACCAGCGTCGCGACAGAACCGCGCCGAGCGCTTTGCGCAATAGACGCTGCGGTAGTGGGCGACCATTCTTGCGTTCGATGTGGGCGCGCGCGGTGTCGATGAGGCGCGGATAGTCGACGCCCGACGGGCAGGCGCTAACGCAGGCCAGGCACGACAGGCATCGGTCGATGTGGGTGACGACCTTGTCGCTGGGGGTCGCGTCCGTTTCCAACATGTGCTGGATGAGTTGGATGCGGCCGCGCGGGCCGTCCAATTCGTCGCCCAGCAGCACATAGGTCGGACAGGTCGCGGTGCAAATGCCGCAATGGACACAGGTACGCAATTGCTTTTCGGCGGCGGCGAGCGTGGGGTCGGCGAGTTGAGCCGGGCTGAAGTCGGTTCGCATGGCGAGGCTATACGTCCTTGTACATGCGAGCGGGATTGAGAATTTTCGCCGGGTCGAATGCGTGCTTGATTTGCTGCGTGAGCGTCAGTGTTGCGCTGTCGAGCGGAGGAAACGCGTCGCGCTCGCGCAGCGCGTCTGGCGCGCGGTAGAGCGTCGCGTGGCCATCGAGAGCGCGTACGGTTTGATGCACGCAGTCCACGCCGCGCACGTCGAGACCATCGAACGCAAGCCAGAGGATTGCCCCTGCCCCATCGGCAAACCACGAAGACGGCGATAGTTTGTCGATGGCTTCGGACGCGCGCGACGGCGGAATCGAAACGCGAAACAGCGGCGCGGTGGAGTCAAAGAGCGTGTGTACGTCTGCAAGCAAGCGGAACAGTTTCGCGTCGAGCACGCGTGCGCCTTTGGCGAAGCTCTGCGTCAGTTCGGCTTGGCGTGCTTTGACGCCTTCGGCTTGACCTTCGAGCCGGATCAGCGTCTGCGATTGGGAGCGGGCGCCGAGGCGCGACGACATCTCCGCCGGCACATACGCCAGGCCAGAGGGTTCGAACGGCGAACGGGCGACGGTGCGCAACAGGAGCAATGCGTCCGCCGGAGTCAGACATTCGATCGAAAGGACGATCGTTGCGGCGCCGCGCGGAACGGCGCGCAAGGTCAACTCCGTCATGGCGAACAGTGTGCCGAACGATCCCGCGGCGAGTTTAGGCAGGTCGTAGCCGGTGACGTTTTTAACGACGCGACCGCCGGCTTTGAATGGCTCTCCTTTGCCGTTCACGGCGGAGAAGCCGAGCAGGTGATCGCGCGCGGCACCGGCTGCGAAGCGGCGTGGACCGTTGATCGCGGCCGCTATCGTGCCGCCGATGGTAGCCTTCGTTTCTGCGGACCAGAGTTGCCCAATTTCACCCGGCTCGAAGCCTAGGCATTGGCCGCGTTCGCTCAGGGCCGCTTCGATTTCCTCAAGTGTCGTGCCGGCGCGCGCGGAGAAAACCATCTCATCGGGCTCGTACATCGTGATGCCGGTGAGGCCCGAAAGTCTGAGGACCGTGTCGGCGGCAACTGGCCGCCCCAAGCCCGCTTTCGAACCATTGCCTTCTATCGCGAGGGGCGTTGCGTTGCGCGCGGCATCGCGGATCGCTTCAAGGACGTCGCCTGCGGTGTCGGGTTCGAGAATGCGCAAGGCCGTCCCTTCAATCACAGACGCGGAAGACTGGGAAACGGCAGGCGACCCTGATGCACGTGCATCGCACCGCCTTCGACGCACGCCGACAGCGAGGGGAAGACTTTGCCGGGATTCAGCAGAGAGCCCGGATCGAAGGCGCATTTAACGGCTTGCTGAACGGCTAGATCGGTGGGGTCGAACATCAAGGGCATCAGATCGCGCTTCTCGACGCCGACGCCGTGTTCGCCGGTGAGCACACCGCCGACTTCGACGCAGAGTTTTAGGATATCGGCGCCGAACTGTTCGGCTTTCTCGAGATCGCCGGGTTTCATCACGTCGAACATGATGAGGGGATGCAAGTTGCCGTCACCGGCGTGGAAAACGTTGGCGACGGGAAGTCCGAACTCCGACGACATTTGCGCGATGCGTTTCAATACGGCGGGCATTGTGCGGCGAGGGATCGTGCCATCCATGCACAGCATGTCGGGCGCGATGCGGCCGGCGGCACCGAAGGCTGACTTGCGGCCTTGCCAGATGCGATCGCGATCGGCATCGGTGCGACTGCTTTCGCAGGAGAGGGCGCCGTTCTTGCGCGCGATTGCGTCGATCTCCGCCGCGGTCGACGTCACTTCGGCCTCCATGCCATCGACTTCGGCGATCAGCACGGCGGCGGCATCGCCGGGATAGCCGGGAGCGCAATAGGCTTCAATCGCGTCCATCGCAAAGCGGTCCATGATTTCCATTGCGGCAGGAACAATTCCGGCGGCGATTACGTCCGCGACGCATTGCCCGGCCGCTTCGGTCGAGGGGAATGCGATCAGCATCGCTTTGGCCGTCGGCGGCTTGGGGCGCAAGCGCACGGTGACTTCCGTGACGATGCCCAACAATCCCTCCGAACCGGTGATAAGGCCCAAGAGATCGAGGCCGCCTGCGTCCATCGCCTTGCCACCGAAGCGCAGCCTCGTCCCGTCGATCAGAGCGAGTTCGACGCCGAGAAGATTGTTCGTCGTCAGGCCGTATTTCAGACAATGGATGCCGCCGGAATTTTCGGCGACATTGCCGCCGATGGTGCAGGCGATCTGGCTGGAGGGATCGGGGGCGTAGTAGAAGCCGTCGGCTTCAACGGCGCGGGTGATCGCGAGGTTGGTCACGCCCGGCTGGACGACGGCACAACGATTTTCGAGGTCGATCTCGAGGATGCGGCTCATCCGCGACAGGCCCAGGACGATGCCGTCGCCCAAGGGCAAAGCGCCGCCCGACAAAGACGTGCCGGCGCCGCGCGGTACGATCTTGAGTTTGTTCCGCGCGCAGAAGCGCAAGACGGCGCTGACCTCATCGGAGGATTTGGGCAAGACAACGGCAAGGGGTTTTTGGCGGTACGCGGTGAGCGCATCGCAATCGTAGGCGACGAGTGCGTCGTCTTCGCTCACAACACCGTCTGGGACCAAGCGACGCAAACCAGCAACTAGGGTTGGTCGGCGCGAGAGGACTTCGCGGTCGATATCCGGCATGCGCATTTGGGGTGCTGCCTGCACGTTATGTGAGGAATCCAGGCGTGCAGTATCAGCCGCCCGCAAGTTGGGCGCTAGTCATGGCAGCAGCAAGGGATCAGCCCTGGCGCGCCTTCAGGCGTGGTTTCTTTTTGTTGATGACGTAGACGCGGCCTTTGCGGCGGACGACACGGCAGTCTTTGTCGCGGGCTTTCAACGATTTCAGCGAATTGCGAACTTTCATTGTCAGTCCCGCTCAGTCTCGTTCGGCCCGTGGCCAGCGAATATGGCGACCCCAAAGGCCGGTTTACGAGGGGCGGAGCATTAGTGTGGGCATTGCGCCTTGTCAACGACCAAAACCGCCGCCGCGACTGGCATTCCCTTGCCTTTCGGGGCGACATCATGCGATCCGAATGACATGTCACTTTCGTACGCTTCGTGGGCTCGGGCCCAACCGTTTCTGGCGGTCCTGGCCATCGGCTCGGTCGTCTCGCCCCACGCCTCCACCGCCGCGCCAGCCGACCCCAGTGTTCGGATGTCGACGCCGATACCAGATGAACCGGCCCAGGATGGGCCGGACCGCCCGCCCGCGTTCGCGGCTTGGATTGAAGCGCTGAAGGTTGAGGCACGTGAACAAGGAATCGGTAACCGAACGCTCGATGCGGCGTTTCGGCGCGTGCGCCCGAACGCGCGTGTGATCGAACTCAACGAAAACCAGCCCGAGTTCAGCCGCGCCATTTGGGACTATATGGACGGGGCCGTTTCGTCCGAGCGCGTTTCGCGCGGGCGATCGCTGATGCGGCAATACCGGAAATCGCTGGGACGCGCCGAGCGCCAATACGACGTGCCCGCCAGCATCATCACGGCGATCTGGGGGCTTGAGAGCAACTTCGGAAAAAATTTGGGCGGCTTTAACGTCGTCGAAGCGCTGGCGACGCTGGGGTTCGAGGGACGGCGCGCGCCATTCGGCCGCGAGCAATTGCTGGCGGCGCTGAAGATTCTGGAGCAAGGCGACGTCACGCCGGAGCGGATGATCGGATCGTGGGCCGGCGCCATGGGCCAGACGCAGTTCATTCCGACCGTGTTTCTACAATACGCCAAAGACGGCAACGGCGACGGCAAACGCAATCTGTGGGACACGCGCGCAGACGTATTCGCGTCGACGGCAAATTATTTGAGCGAGAAGGGCTGGCAACCCGGCTCGCCGTGTTTCGACGAGGTGAGGTTGCCGGACAATTTCGATCACGGTCTAGCCGACATTTCGATCGAAAAGCCAGTGCGCGAGTGGGCGGACCTATCGGTGACGCTTGCCGACGGCCGGGCGTTGGGTCGGCGCAAGGGTCAGGACAAGGACGCGCCGGCGGCGATCCTTCTGCCTGCCGGTCACAAGGGACCGGCACTGATTGCCTATCCCAATTTCAAAGTCGTGCTTGCCTATAACAATGCGATTTCCTACGCGCTCGCCATTTGCCAGTTGTCGCAACGTTTCAAAGGCGACGCCGGAGTTCGGAAACCGTGGCCGCGCAGCGAACAACCGATCCTATCGCGCAACGATCGGGTCGAGCTGCAGACGCTTTTGGCGCAGCGCAAGTACGACGTCGGCGAGCCCGACGGCGTCATCGGCAAACGCACGCGCGAAGCGATCCGCGCGTTTCAGCGTAGCACCGGCATGGTGCCCGATGGGTTTCCGACGATCGAACTTCTGCAACGCTTGCGGCAAGTGCCGTCGCCGTAACGCGGCCTATTCTTTGCCTCGCTTCGGATCGATTTGAACGGCCGTCGCTTCGATCAAACGTCGGATGTGCGCCTTGAGTTGCTCGTCGGAAATGCCGAGAGACGTCTTCAAGTAGTTCCGCATGTCCGGATCTTCCAACGCGGCAATAAAGTCACTCAAAGCTTGCGGTGTTTCGGACACGACGGCGTCGTCGTTCGGGGACGGCTTGGTTTTCTTGTGCATCACGATGCAGTTCACTTTGTTTCGACGATGAGTGTCTGATGGTGGAACCCGAAGGCGCTTCCCACCCGGCAACAAAGACAGGGCGGAACGCTGCGTCACCCATTTTGCCGAGGTGCGAGCGGCCTATGCGGCGATTGCTCTTCGGCGCAATGCCTCGGTCACGGCCTGGATGCGGGTTGCCACGCCCAATTTCTTCTTGGCGTTCTCGATATGGAAACGCGCGGTACGCGGACTGATCGTCAAAATCGTGCCGATTTCGTTGTCGGTTTTGCCAAGCGCCGCCCAATGCAGGCATTGCGTTTCGCGCGGCGACAGCAGAGCAGGCTCCTTGCGCCTGGGCGTCGCCTCCAGAGCGGTTGCGCGCTCGAAGGCGCAATAGGCAAGAAGATGCAGCGACGAACGCACGATCGCCGACATGTCGGGCTTCAAGCCGCCAAGCAGGACAACCCCTTCGAGTTCCATCGAGGTGCGGATCGGAACCATGAAGCCGTCGCGGACATTCAGCGAAACGCTGAGTAGAGCCAGCGCACGCTTCTGCCTTTCGCTGAGTGGGGTCGCCCACAATTCGCTCGCGGTGAAGGGCCTCGCATCGGTGAAGGCGCGAAGCACGAGCGGGTTATTCGGTGAATGGCCGGCGCGGTCGAACTCTTCGGCGAAGCCCTTGGGCATGTCGTTGTAGAGCGCTGCGGACGCGACGTTGCGCGCCAGATCTTCGCGGCCCTTCAGGACGAACATGTAGTCGAAGCCAAAGAGCGCCGCGAACGACTTTACCGGAGTCCACACCTGGACGGCCGTGGTTGCGCGCTCAAGCTGGTCGATCGCTGCAACGAACGATTCCCGCAGAGTGTTCGCGGTTTGGGGTTTGGACAATTCAGCCGGCAAGCAACCCGCAAGGCGCGCCGCATTCGGGATGCATTCCATTCACGTGTCCTCGCAAAGGCATGAACTGGGTGGTCCCAGCGTCAGTGCGTTACGAAGGCCGCGCCTTCGCCCTTGGAGCCTTCTTGGTCGTCCGATATTGCGCAGTGCAACATTTGAATAGCTTTGAATTGTGTCACGAACGGGTTTCGTGAAGGGCTCGCCGATGAACTCTAGCTAAATATTCGATCACGAACGCGTGAGAGAGATGCGGTCACGCCTGTGGGATTGATGAAGACTCATCGCTATTTCCCTGTACTACCGCTATTTTTAGCACCTTGTTGCGCGAGACGTAAAGTAGCAACCCGATTAAGAGCGCGGCGCCCAGTGCGTAAGGCAGCGGCCTACTCCATGAATAGAGTAGATTGCCAACCAACGGCGCAAAGATGAATCCAGCAGCGCCCGCGCCGCCGGTCAGCCCTGCGATGGCGCCCTGTTCGTCCTGCGAAACGGCGAGCGAGGCGGCGGCGGCGAAACCCGGGCGCAGCATGCCGAAGCCAAGGCCCGACATCATCAACGCGAAGACGATCAAGCCGTAATTCGGCGCGAACATGAGCATGAGGTTCGACAGAATAGCGATTGCGATGCCCGCATAGATCAGGAAGCGGGTTGTCAGTTTGAAACGCTGAACCAAGACAAATTGCGCGAACAGGGCCGCGATCGCCGAGCACATTAGCGCCACGCCCGCGAGCTGTTGCGTTTCGGCTGTGGACGAACTCAGCGTGTCGCGAATGAAGAAGGCCACCGTCTGAATGGGGATGGAGCCGGCTGTGCCCTGGATCACGGCAAAGACCACGAACGGCAACACGCGCGGATCGAACCAAGACAGCGGCTTGAGTACTTCGCGCTTGTGCGGGCGGGTGCGTTCCGGCAGCAACAGAAATATCGCCGCAGCCGATAGCAGCCCCAGGATTCCCACGAAGAACAGCGGCGCGATGACCCCCAAGACGATCAGCGCGGCGCCGATGCCGGGACCGATGGCGGCACCCAAGCCGAAGGCGGCATTCAAGGTCGCCATGCCTTCGGTGCGCTCTTGCGCCGTGGTGCGGTCGGCAATGTAGGCTTGCGCCGCCGGATAGGCGCCCGATCCGAATATTCCAAAGACCGAGCGCGTGACGATGAGCAGCGCGTAAGTGATTGTCGGCGCGATGAGGCCCCATAGGCCGAACAGCAAAACGCTGGCAAACGCCAGTGTCGAAATACCGAACGCGGCGAGCCCGATGAGCAGAACGGGCCGCCTGCCCCACACGTCGCTGCGGGCGCCCCAATAGGCGGACGAGAACACCCACAGCGTCGCCGACACGGCGAAGATCGAGCCGATTTGGAATTCGCTGAGATGCAAATCGCGCGCGAGCGGCGGCAGGATCGCGAACATCAGCGTCTGACCGACGCCGTTGGCGATCAGACACATGAACAACAACGCGATCGCCCGACGGCGGCCTTCGACGCTGGTCGTGCCGTCTTCTTCGGGCGCGAAGGCCGAGCGTGCGCGTTCGAGCCAGCCGGGTGAGCGTTGGGGCGGCGTTGAATTTTGCATGTGAGAAATGTGGAAATGCCTGCTTTCTCAATCTTTGTGACGAGGCGGGAGGCGCGTCGCATCGTGACAAATGCGCGCAAGCTATCGAAACGATCGGCGTTGGAGGCGGTGACAATGCGAGCGGCGCGCGTAACTTGCAGCGACCAGGCAGCCGATCCCTTTGGCCGCCATTCAATCAGGGAAAGCAGCGACCATGATCAAATCGATATTTGCAACTTTCGCGACCGCCCTCGCGCTCGTTGCGGCCACACTTCCGGTTCATGCGCGCGACGCGGATGTCTATACTGGGACGTTCTCGTCGCTTGCCGCCGGCGGCTACGACCCCGTCGCCTACTTCAAGGTGAACCGTCCCGTCGAAGGCGTGGCGCAGTTTTCGATAGAGTATAAGGGCGCGACGTGGCGCTTCTCGAACCAAGACAACTTGAACGCGTTCAAGGCAACCCCCGCGGCCTACGCGCCGCAGTATGGCGGCTATTGCGCCTGGGCGGTGGCGCAAGGCTATACCGCTTCGGGCGATCCGCAGTTCTGGAAGATCGTCGGCGGCAAGCTCTATCTGAACTACGACGGCGACGTGCAGACGAAGTGGGAGAAAGACATTCCGGGTTTCATCGTCAAGGCCGACAAGAACTGGCCAGGCGTGCTGGGCAAGTAAGTCTCTTGAAATCGAACGGAAGCCGCCCTCGCACCACTTCGCGGGGGCGGCACCTACGTCAGACGGTCCACTGGCGCCGTGGAGAGCCACCAATCGCCGTAGTCAAACCAACAGCTATCGTCGCGGGGCTCACCACCAAGCCGCAGGGATCGCACGTCCTTGGAATCGTTGCGCGCGAACGCTTTGCTCAACCCTTGGTCGATGGCGGCCGCGTGACCGCCCACGCAATTGGTGAAGCCGCAAGGGCGCACAAAGCGCGCGGTGAAATCGCTGTCGAGTTTCGTCACAAGCAGTATTTGCCCCCAACCCCCCTTCCATGTTTCGCCGCCGCCGCCGGGGACCGGCCACACGCCGTCGACGGTCAGCGGCAGCATGATGCGACCGTTCGTTCGTAGCGCATGAACCCAAGTCACCGGAAAGTGCGAAACCCCGGCGCTCAACACGATGATGTCGCAACTTTGAAGCGCTGCGGAAAATCCGTCGCCTTCGACGACCTCTATTTGCGGCCAGCGCCTTAATGCTGCGCGGGCGCAGCCGGCAAGGCGCGGTTCGATTTCGATGCAAGTGATTTTCGACGCGGGGCCGGCAAGCTCAGCCATGATCGCGGTATAGTAGCCGCTGCCGCCACCGACGTGGACGATACGGTCACCAGATTCGATGTTCAGGACATCGAACAGTTCCGCCCACAGGCTTGGGCTGCCGTTGTTTAAATCCTTCTCTTCGTCGAGCGGGACAAGCACGTCGCGGTAGACGTGCGCGGGGTCGGCATCGGGCGTCCGCCAGCGTCCGAGTTCGGTTTTGAGCGTCCACGGCCCTGGATCGAGGAAGTGTTCACGCGGGACCGTTGCGAAAGCCTCGACGACGACACGAGATTTGACTGGCACTTTGGCGCCAAGCTCGTCGGCAAAGCGGCGGCGAATGGGTGCGACGTCATCCATAGGGCGAGCTCCGTATGCGTCCTGCCTAGCGCAGAGTGGAGCGTCCCGCAACAGAGGCAACCGTTTCAGTTCTCCGCCTTCAATCTGATTTGCGACGTGTCGCTTCGCCCATCTGCGTCGACGACGGTGACGCGGGCGAAGCCTTCGCCGTCGGGCGTCCACCAGCTGTCGGCGCCGGGCGCGAGTTCCAGCGGGAGCCCATTGATCACCCAACGCAAAGGCGCGCGACCGCCTTGCGCCTTCAAAGGAAGGGCTTGCGGCTTCTTAGGATCTACGAGCGCTACGACGGCGCCATTGGGCGGAAACGATATGCGCGGCGGCTGGACGCGCTTAAGGCCCGCAGCCAATTTCGAGCTTGGTCGAAATCGTTGGAGCGCGCGAGGCAATTGCTCGGCGTTCTGCACGAGGAAGGCCCCTTCGGGTGGGGGATCGGGCGCGCGGCCTTCTTGCGGCAGCAGATCGAAGACCTTGAGCAGCAACGGTGCCGCATCGTTGCGACCTATGTGGCCGACGCGCGTCGAGCCGTCGGCGCGGCCGACCCAGATTCCGACCGTATAGTGTCCAGAAATACCCAACGACCAGGCATCGCGATAGCCGTAGGACGTTCCGGTCTTGAAAGCGATTTCGCGTGCGCGCTCGATGCCTTGGCCCATCGACCAACCGTCAGGCAAGTTGGCGGTCTTCAAGATGTGCTCGACGTACCAAGCTGCCGGTGCGCCGAACAGACGATGCGCCTCGCCCTCGCCCGCGTCTTTCGTGAAGCGCAAGGCGCGCACTTCGCCACCATTGGCGATCCCGGTGTAGAGCATCGTCAAGTCGCGCAACGACATGCCTACGCCGCCGAGCGCCATCGGCAATGACGGAAGCGCGCCTTTCTTGGGGAAGGCGAGTTCGGCACCGGCGTTGCGCATGGTGGCGGCCAGGCGCAGCGGGCCGATGCGATCGAGCAAGGCTACCGCCGGCACGTTGAGCGATTGCTGAAGGGCGCCGGTCACCGTGACCGTGCCTTGGAAGCCGCGATCGAAGTTGCGCGGCTCGTAATCGCCGAACGCGGTCGGCTTGTCGTCGATCAAGGTTTGCGGATGGACGATCAGATCGTCGAAGGCGATGGCGTAGATGAAGGGCTTCAATGTCGAGCCGGGCGAGCGCGAGGCGTTGGCGAGATCGACTTGGCCGGCATGGCTCCAGAAATTCGCACCACCCATATAGGCGATGACGTTGCGGGTGGCATTTTCGATTGCGATGACGGCGATGTTGGCGTCGTCGTCGAAATAGGCGCGTTCGCGGTGGCCGAGGTCCTCGAGTTTTTCCTGCACTCGGGCGTCGATCGTGGTGACGATGACAGGCTCGGCGGCACCGTTTTTTTTCAGCAAATCTTGAGCCAGATGCGGCGCGTGGAAAGGGAATTTTTGCCGGCGCGCGGGGATCGGTTCCTGCATCGCCTCTTGCGCCTCGCGCGCCGAGATCGCGCCGCGTTCGGCGAGAGTTGCGATCACGCGGTCGCGCGCGGCCTTGGCGATCTCAGGATGGCGGTCCGGACGGCGGCGCTCAGGCGATTGGGGGAGCGCCACCAACAGGGCCGCCTCGCCGATGGTCAGGCGCTTGGGTTCCCTGCCGAACCAGGCGAAGCTCGCGGCACGTATGCCTTCGAGGTTGCCACCATACGGCGCCAGCGTCAGATAGAGTTCGAGGATCTCGTCCTTATCTCGATGCCAGTCGAGTTGCAGCGCGCGCGCGGCTTGAAGCAGCTTGGCCGACAATGTGCGTTGGCGCGGCTCCATCAACCTTGCCACTTGCATTGTGATCGTCGAAGCGCCGGAGACGACGCGGGCTTTCGCCGCCATTTGATAAACAGCGCGCAGCATTGCCACCGGATCGACGCCGGGATGATCGCGGAAGCGTTGATCCTCCCAGGCGAGCAGCAGACGCAGATAGCGTGCGTCGACTTGGTCGAGTTTGACCGGCAAGCGCCAGGCGCCGTCGCGTGCCACGAAAGTACGCAAGAGCGTGCCGTCGGCGGCGGTGACGGTGACGGAGCGATCGTCGGCGCGGGTGCGCGAGAGCGGGTTCAGGCGGTCGACGACGGCGAGCGCAAAAGCGAGGCCGAGGAAGGTGAAGCCCGCGATGATCCAATGAGTGCGCGGACCCCTGGGAGCGCGGGCATATTGCCCGCCCTTAGGCGATGAAGAAAAGCGGGCGGGACGCCCGCGCTCCCAGGGTGGGTCAGTTCGCGGCAATCGTCATCTGGCCCATGTTCGTGCGCGCGCGGATGTCGGGGGCGTACATGTCTTCGACGACGCCCGCCGGTACCACGTAGGAGCCCGGCACCGTCGCGCGGACGATGTAGGCGAAGTGGAACGTGGGGCGCGCCAGTTTGGCGATTTCCTTTGGATCGGTCGGTTGATAGTTCGAACCGATATCAAACGTCACCACGAAGCGATCGTCGCGGGCCTCGGCGATGTTGGCTTGGGCCAGGACGGGCAAGAACGGATACATCGTCGAGCCGTCGTCCTTGCGTTGGACCGCACCCTCGATCTCGAAGCCCGACGGCAAGAGGTCCAGCAACGCCATGAGCCGCGCGCGGTTGTCGGCCATCTCGCCGGAGAGACGCACGATGAAGCGGTCGTTCTGCTTGACGTTGGCAAGGCTCGCCGGGGCGCCCGACATGGTCAGTATCGCTTTCGACAAGGTCACGCCGTTTTGCTCTGCCGACAGCGGCTTTGCCGGAATGCCTTCGGCGGAGACGATGCGCCAGACATCTTTCTGACCGTTGTTCTTGAGCGAGATGCTTTGGTTCATCTGCGCCAAAGTCGGACTGAAGCGAAGGACTTTTCCTTTTTGTGCAATCGTCGCGCCCGTTACGGCGACATTGACGGGCGGCGTTGCCTCTTCGACCTCGTGCGCGGCGAGCAGCATCCACGCTTTTTCTTGCGTGGTCGTGTCGTTGAGCCGCGGATCGAATCCGGCAACGCGACCGACGAGCGTGGGTATGAGTTCGGCCCGGCCCGACTTTGCAGACATGGCGGTTAGTCCCGCCACGTCGCGCAGCAACGAACCGTAATAGGACGTATCGCTGACGTATTTCCTCGGGTCGGCGCCGGTCGCCAGATCGCGGGCTTTGGCGAAGGCCGGCGTCGAGCGCGCACGGTCGCCGATGTCGGCAAGTGCCGATGCCATCAGGCCGAGGGCGAAGGGATTGGTCATGCCTTCGACGCGCGTGTCGGCGAAGTAGCGCAGCTCGCTTGGGTTCAACGAACCGGCGCGGGCGAGCAGGTAGTAGCCATAAGCGCGCGCGAGATCGGTGTTGCTTTCCGAGCCCGCGGCCTTGCGCGCCCAGCCGAGCGCGCGTTCGATGCCTTCTTCGGGGATGACAAAGCCGTTTTGCTTGGCCTGCATCAGGAAGTCGGTGGCGAACATGCCGACATAAGAATCGGCTTCGCCGGAAATCGAACTCCACATGCCGAAGCTGCCGCCATAGGTTTGCATGTCGAGCACGCGATAGGCCGCGTCCTGCACACGTTCCTTGATGGTCTTGTCCTGCTTGACGTTCGCGAGCAGCGCCATGTCGTTGTAATAGACGAGCGGGAAGGCGCGGCTGGTGGTTTGTTCGAGGCAGCCGTAAGGATAGCGGTCGAGCCAGCGCAGCAATCCGGGCACGTCGTCGAAGCCGCGCCCGCCCGTGACCGTGACCGCGACTTGCGCGGTACCAGGCTTGAACGAGGCGAGTTGCTCGATGCCGAACTTGTCGTCGCGGCCGGGGCCGACGACGGCAATGCTTTCGGTGGAAATCGGCAGCTGCGGTTCGCGTACTTCGATCGGCCACGAGCGGTCGACCTTGAAGCCGCCCGGACCTTCGACGTTAAGCGCGATCGAGCCGATGCCGGCGCCGCCAGCGTTGACCGGCACGCCCAAGAGCTTGCGTTCGCCAACAGCCAAAGTCGTGGTGACGCGCGTCTCGCCGCCTGGGCTGGCGGTGGTGCCGGTCGATTTGACGGTCGCGGTGTATTGGCCGGCGGCACCCTCGACGTTGTGCATGTTGAGTGCGGCGGTGATCTTGTCGCCGGGCGCCAAGAAGCGCGGCAGCACCACTTCGGCGACAACGGGATCGCGCACGGTCAACGGCTGTTCGGCGCGGCCGAGCTTGTTGATCGTGTAGGCGACCGCCATCAAACGCAGTTCGCCGTTGAAGTCGGGGATGTCGAGCGTGATCTCGCCCTTGCCGCCGTCCTTGAGTGCGACCAGCCCCGAGAACAACGACACCGTCTTTTGCGGCACGACGGCGAGCGAGCGTCCGCCGGCGGCGTCACCACCGGTGCGCAACTCGCCGACGATGGCGTTTTCGGCGGAGATCAGGCGGCCGTAGTCGTCGCGCATGTCGAGGCCGAGACGACGCTTTCCAAAATAGTGTTTGGTCGGATCGGGGCTTTCGAAGTCGGTCAGCTGAAGAATGCCCTCGTCGACGGCCGCGAGCGTGACGTAAACCGCTTCGCCCCAGCCGAGGTTTGTAACTTCGACGGGAATGGTCAGCTTGCGGTTCGGCGCGATTTTCTTCGGCGCTTTCAAGGCCACCTTCAAGGTGCGCGGTGCCGGATCGACGCCGATCCAGGCGACGCCGATCGAACGAACGGGGGCGCGTTTTTGGGCCGACGACAATGGACGATAGTGGGTTACCAGCGCATAGGCGCCCGAGCCCCACTCGGAGGACACCGGAATCGAGATCGTCGTGCCGGACGCCGAGACGTCCACCAGCTTGGTGTAGTGGATCTTGTTGGAGGCGATGACGATCAGCGCCTTGCCGTTGGTCGGCGGATTGATCGCGATCTTGGCGGTCTCGCCCGACGCGTATTGCTGCTTGTCGGCAGCGACCGCGACGCGATCCGGCCTGTCGTTGCCGGCGCCCGAGCCCCAGCCCGACCAGAAGCGGTAGGCGGTGGTCGCGCCGCCGGCGGGGTCGGCAACCGTCAAGCGATACGAGCCCCACGGCAAGGACTTCGAAATCTTGAACGCAGCCGCGCCGTCGAGATCGGTCTTGCCGCCGTCGACGATGCGGTCGTTGACGACGCGCTCGTACTTCCAGTCGTTGTCGACCTGGTACCAGCGATAGTCGATGTCTTCGTTGACGAGTTCCCAGGTGACGCCGCGTACGGGCTTTTGCTTGCCTTCGGTGTCGACGGCCAGGACTTCAAAGTTTGCTGGCGTGTTTTCTTGAATCGAATCCCCATCGAAGGCGGGGCGCACGCCGATCATCGTGTCGCGCGTGCGCAAGGGCAGCGCGATTTGATCGGATGTTGTGCGGCCACCCGGCTCGTATATGGCGATCGTGATGTTTGCCTTGAGCGGCAGCGAGGTTTCGGCCAGTTGGTCGATGGCGGCGGTGGCTTGCGTTTTGCCGCTCGCATCGGTTTCGGGCACGGTCATGGTGACTTGCGTGCCTTCGAAGGTTTCGTCGACCTTGCCGAAGCGGAAACTCTTCAATGCCGCGACATTGGCGAAGGGAGTCGAATCCGTCGTAATGGTCAACGTACCTTCGCCGCCCAGCCCTGCTGCCGGCGCGCCGTAAAGGAAGCGGCCGTTGACTTCGACGGCGGCGGTCGTTCCCGGACGCAGAATCTTTTGCGTGGCTTTCAGTTCGACCTTCAGCTTTTGCGGCACGAAATCCTGAACGTCGAACGCGACGCGCCCGATGGGCTCGCCCTTGGGATCGACATAGGCCGCCACTTGCCAGCGGCCGCGCGGCGCGGTGGCGGTGAGAGCCACCGGCGTGAAGACACCGCCCGCTTCGAGATTTGCCTCAACCCATTTCTTCGACTGCAGCCCGTCGGGGCGCGAGAGCACGAAGGTGAGCGGCGTATCGCCCATCGCCTTGGTTTGCTGATCGCGTAGCAGGGTGACGACGTTGACGGTTTCGCCCGGGCGATAGACGCCGCGTTCGGTGTAGAGATAGGCGTCGATCAGGCCGGGCGAGGCGCGGCCTTCGACGCCACGATCGGTCAAATCGAAGGCGGGCCGCCGCAGATCGAGGAACGCGAAGTCGTTGCCGTCGCCGTAGGCCATCACCACCACGGGTTCCATGCCGCCAGTGCCGCGCGTAATCGCGGCGGGAAAGGTGGCGCGGCCGTCGCGGTCAGTTTTCACGCGCAGAAGTTCTTCGTTGTTGCGGGCGACGAGCGCCACCGAGACGCCCGAGAACGACTCCGCGCTTTTGAGCGAGCGGACGAAGACGTTCAATCCGTCCTTGCCCTTGAAGGTCGTCAGGCCCAGATCGGTGTCGATGACGAACTGCGCCGCCTTGGCTTTCCAATAGGCGTTTTCGTCGGTCGAGGATTTGTCGGCGGCGTCGGTCGCCAGGATCATATAGGCGCCGGCGAGTTTTTCCTTCAACGCGCGGCGCAGCGGGAATAGCGTGATCGCTTCGTCGTTGCGGCGGTTGTTGGGAACCGTCAGTTGGCCGGTCCATACGACCTGACCTTGCTCGCTTTCGATGTTGTTGCGTTCGTATTCGTAGAATTCGCGCTGATCGACGACGCCGGTTTGCAGTTGCGACAACAACCGGTCGCCAACGCGAATGACTTTGATGTCGAGCTTGGCGACATTGACCGTCGTAATGGGCACGCCACCGGCGGTGTCACGCGGAAGGACCAGACCGTTGCCGAAGCGCACGAGTGCGGGCTTGTCACGCAGTTCGACGGGGAACGATTCCGCCTTGGTCAGTTTTTCACCGGCGAGTGCTGGCAGACCTGCCTTGAGTTCCAGCGTGTAGGCTTGACCAAAGGCCAGACCCTGGATGCACAAACGATCTTCGGTGACCCGTACGGCGAACGTTACTTCAGGGTCGAATTTCAAATAGTCTTCGTATTTGGTGGCGCCGGAATTATCGAGCTTGCGGGTGAACACCAAACAGGCTTCGGGCGCTTCGCCCGAGGTTTGGACTTCCAGCCTGCGGAAGGCAAAGAACGGTGCGGGTTTTTCAGGGCTTGAAGTGACCAGTGTCGCGCTGGTGTCCCCGGCCGGCGTGCCGGGGGTCCCGGTGGTGCTTGTGGTTTCAAATTCTTCGGAGGGGCCTTGCGGCATCTGTTGGCCGACGTAGCGAACAGACAGGAAAACGGCCGACACGAGTGCGATTACGACGGCTGCGACAATCACCAAGCGCTGCATAGTTGGACCCCAGGGTAAATAGTTTGGCGGCATCATTTTAGTAAAACACTGCGCGCGTTGTTAGCACATGATCGAAATAAATACGCAAGTTCGCAGCTTGGGTTACACTGGTTGGCGATCATGACGGATTTTTGTCGCAAACCAGGGTTGTTTGCGGCATTTCGCGGGCGACGGTGGGGGCCACGGGCTCGAATCAATGTTAGAGAATGAGTCAGTTAAATGGTGTACTCTCC
>JANOFM010000008.1:0-9718 GCA_031413635.1 Alphaproteobacteria bacterium
CGCGAAAATGTTGTTAAAGCCGCGCTTCGGGACGCGCATGTGGAGCGGCATCTGGCCGCCTTCGAAGCCGAACATACCGTGATGGCCGGTGCGCGCCTTTTGACCTTTGACGCCACGGCCGGCGGTTTTACCCTTGCCGGAGCCGGTGCCGCGGCCAATGCGCTTGAAGCGCTTGTGGGCGCCTTCGTTGTCGCGAATTTCGTTGAGTTTCATGAGCTTCAGCCTGCTTTCTTCGCGTGCGGTGCCGCGTCAACCACGCGCACCATATGCCGCACCTTGCAAATCATGCCCCACACGGCATCCGTGTTTTCGAGCGTCTTGCGGCGGCGCAATTTATCCAAGCCAAGGCCGATCAGCGTTTGACGCTGAACCTCGGCACGGCGTGCGGGGCTGGCGATCTGCTCGACCGTCACCGTTTTCGTCTTCGGACGCCCTTCGAACGTACGCATCGTCATATTCGTTACTCCGGCGCGATCTCAGCGGTTGAACGGCGTGCCGAGAGGATGTCGGCGACGGCCTTGCCGCGCTTGTTGGCAATCATTTTAGGACTATATTCGGCCTTCAGCGCATCGAACGTCGCGCGGACCATGTTGTAGGGGTTCGACGTGCCGACCGATTTGGCGACGACGTCATGGACGCCGAGCGCGTCGAACACCGCGCGCAGCGGACCGCCGGCGATGATGCCGGTGCCTGCGGGCGCCGGACGGAGCACGACAAGTCCCGCACCGTGACGGCCGGTGACGTCGTGATGCAGCGTGCGGCCTTCGCGCAGCGGCACCCGGATCAATTGACGCTTGGCGGCTTCCGTCGCCTTACGGATCGCTTCCGGCACTTCGCGCGCCTTGCCGTGACCGAAGCCGACGCGACCCTTCTGGTCACCGACGACGACGAGGGCCGCAAAGCCGAAGCGCTTGCCGCCCTTCACAACCTTTGCGACGCGGTTGATGTGGACGAGCTTGTCGACCAGTTCGCCGCGATCTTCCCCACCACGGCCGCCTTGGCGGTCACCGCGATCACGCCGTTCGCCACCGCGTCCGCGCCGTTGTTCTCTTTCTTCAGCGACCATCGCCTAACAATCCTTTTCTTAAAAACTCAGGCCGCTTTCGCGGGCTGCATCGCCGAGCGCTTTCACCCGGCCGTGATAGATGTAACCGCCGCGATCGAAGACGACCTCTTTGATGCCGACCTTCTTTGCCCGTTCGGCGACCAACTTGCCGACGAGGGCTGCTGCCTTCGTGTCGGTGCCTTTGCCCTTTTCGAGCGACTTCTTGGCCTCTTCGTCGAGCGTCGAAGCGCAAGCCACCGTCACGCCTTTCGTGTCGTCGATGATCTGCGCGTAGATGTGCTTGGACGAGCGGAACACAGACAGGCGCGGGCGCAAACCCGAGACCTTGCGCAGCTTGAAGCGCGTGCGCCGTTGGCGCCGTGCGAACAGATCTTTCGTTTTCATTGCCATGGCGGCACCCTTTACTTCTTCTTGCCTTCTTTGCGGCGAATTTTTTCTTCGGCGTATTTGATGCCCTTGCCTTTGTAGGGCTCCGGCTTGCGGAAGCTGCGAATTTCGGCGGCGACCTGCCCGACTTTTTGCTTGTCGAAACCCGAGACCAAAATCAGCGTCGGCTTATCGCATTTGATGTCGATGCCGGTCGGGATCGGATAGACCACGTCGTGGCTGTAGCCGAGTTGAAGCTGCAGGTTTTTGCCTTGCACCGCCGCACGAAAGCCGACGCCCGCAATTTCGAGTTGCTGCGCATAGCCCTTCGACACGCCTTGGACGAGATTGTTGACCAGCGTGCGCTGCAACCCCCACATGGCGCGCGACTTGTCCGTCAGGTCGCGCGGCTTGACCACCACGCCTTCCTTTTCGACCGAGGCTTCGACGCCTTCGACGAGGCGCAGCGAAAGTTCGCCCTTGGGACCCTTCACTTTCACTTCGCCATTCTTGACCGTGGCGGTGACACCCGTCGGCAGCAGCACCGGCTTCTTACCAATTCGCGACATAATTCACTTCCCTTTGGATTCCGTGCCCGTCCGTCCGTTAGAACACGTGACACAGAACTTCGCCGCCGACGTTCTGTTCGCGCGCGATCGCGTCGGACATCACGCCCTTGGGCGTTGAAATAATCGAAATGCCAAGACCGTTGCGGACCGGCTTCAAGTCCTTGATCGAGGAATACACTCGCCGGCCCGGGGTCGAGACGCGCTTGATCTCCTTGATCACGGGCTTGCCATCGAAATATTTGAGCTCGATTTCGAGCTCGGGCTTCGATTGGGTGTGAGTCACTTCCGCGTAGCCGCGGATGTAGCCTTCGCCGACCAGCACATCGAGCACGTTCTTGCGCAGGTTCGAGGCGGGGGTTGCGACCTTGGATTGGCCACGCATCTGCGCATTGCGGATGCGGGTCAACATATCGCCCAAGGGATCATTGATTGACATGTTCTTGTTCCCTTACCAGCTCGACTTGACCATACCAGGGATCAATCCGTGGTTGGCGAGTTCGCGCAATTTGATGCGGCACATTTTGACCTTGCGATAGTTGCCGCGCGAGCGGCCCGTCAACTCGCAACGATTGCGAATGCGGTTCGGCGATGAATTGCGCGGCAGCTCGGCGAGCTTAAGGCGCGCGGCAAAGCGTTCCTCGGGCGCCAGCGACAGATTGTTCGCCGTGTCCTTGAGTTTTACGCGTTTGGCCGCAAAGCGCTTTACCAGCGCCGTGCGGCGCTTGTTCTTTTCGACCGAGCTTTTTTTTGCCATTTCGTCAACGTCCTACGCTTGATTTCGTCACTTCGTGAACGGCATCTGGAAACCCGACAGCAACTCGCGAGCCTCCTCGTCCGTTTTGGCCGTGGTGCAAATCGTGATGTCCATGCCCCAGACCGTTTCGATCTTGTCGTAGTCGATCTCGGGGAAGACGATGTGCTCTTTCAAGCCCATCGAGAAGTTGCCGCGACCGTCGAAGCTCTTAGGAGACACGCCGCGGAAATCGCGTACGCGCGGCAGCGCAATCGTGACCAGGCGGTCGATGAAGTCGTACATGCGATCCTTGCGCAGGGTGACCTTACAGCCCAAGGGCATGTTCTCGCGTACCTTGAAGTTCGAGATCGCGATGCGCGCTTTGGTGACGATCGGCTTTTGGCCGGCGATCATCGTAAGGTCGCGGACGGCGGACTGGATCTTCTTGGTGTCGGCCGTCGTTTCGCCGACGCCCATGTTGATGACGATCTTGTCGAGCTTGGGCACCTGCATCGGGTTCTTGTAGGCGAACTTGTCGATCAGCTGCTTGCGCACAACATCGTGGTAACGCTTCTTTGCGCGCGGAACGAATTTTTCGCCCGCCTTCAGCGAGAGCGCCTTGGCGCGCGTCGATTCGCTTTGCGTCGTGGTCGCGGGACCGGTCGCCGCGTCGGCGCCCTTGCCCTTGGCCTTTTTCTCAGCGCGCTTTTCCTCGGTCTTCGACGGCGGCGGACCCTTGGGGCCCTTCGCTTCGGTGGCCGCGCCCGCTTTTGCCTTTTTCGGCTTGGCGTCTTTCTTATCGTCAGACATCGATCACTTCCCCAGACTTCTTGGCAAAGCGAACCTTGCGGCCGTCCTGCAACGTCTTGAACCCTACGCGCGTGGCTTCACCCGTCTTGGGATCGACATGCGCGATATTCGCGATTTGGATCGGCGCTTCCTTGTTGATGATGCCGCCCTGGCTTCGCGCCGACTGTTTCGTATGGCGCTTGACCATGTTCACGCCGGACACGATCACGCGATTTTCCTCGGTGAACACTTTCAGAATCTCGCCGATGACCGGCTTCTTCTTGCCGTCGCCGCCCTTGCGCGGCCTTTGTTCGCCCGCGATCACCATGACGCGATCGCCTTTCTTGAATTTAACGGCCATCACAGCACCTCCGGCGCGAGCGAGACGATCTTCATGTGGTTCTTGGCGCGCAATTCGCGTGTCACCGGTCCGAAGATGCGTGTGCCGACCGGTTCGCCCTGGGCGTTGATCAACACGGCGGCGTTGCGGTCGAAGCGGATGCAGCTGCCGTCGGCGCGGCGTACTTCCTTGGCCGTGCGTACGACAACGGCCTTCATGACGTCGCCCTTTTTCACCTTGCCGCGCGGGATCGCTTCCTTGATCGAGACGACGATGATGTCGCCGACCGAGGCATAGCGGCGCTGCGCGCCGCCGATGACCTTGATGCACATGACGCGACGCGCACCGGAATTGTCGGCAACGTCCAAGTTGGTGGTCGATTGTATCATGGGCGTGGCGCCTTCGTTTCTCTCAAGTCTCTAATTCTTGTTTCAAGCCTTCGACGCGATTGCGTCGTAGACGACTTCCCAACGCTTCATCTTCGACATCGGCCGGCATTCCTGAATGCGGACCGGATCACCCGACTTGAACCGACCCTGTTCGTCGTGCGCGTGGTAGCGCTTCGACCGGCGAACGGTCTTACCCAACAACGGATGGGCAAAGCGGCGTTCGACCTCAACGACCACCGTCTTCTTATTCTTGTCGCTTACGACGACGCCCTGCAGAATTCTCTTCGGCATTGTTGTTCTCTCTAAAGCCTTCAGGCCTTCGTCTTCGCCCGGGCTTTTTCACCCAGAACGGTGTTGATCTTGGCGACCGTGCGGCGCAACACACGCACGCGCGCGGTCTTTTCCAGCTGGCCCGTCGCCTTTTGGAAACGCAGGTTGAATTGCTCCCTCTTCAGCTTCACGAGCTCGTCGTTAAGCTGGTCGGGCGACATGGCGCGAAAATCGGAGGCGGCGGCGGTTTTCATCGTTCCCAAGTCCTAATCCGTGTGGCCTAAGCGGGTGACGAACTTTGTGCGGATCGGGAGCTTGGCCGCGGCGAGGCTCAAGGCCTCCTTCGCCGTTGCCGAGTTCACACCGTCGACTTCGAACATCACTCGACCGGGTTTCACGCGGCAGGCCCAAAACTCGATACCGCCCTTGCCCGCACCCATGCGAACTTCGGCCGGCTTCTTCGTCACCGGAATATCGGGGTAGAGCCTGATCCAGACGCGGCCTTGGCGTTTCATCGCGCGCGTGATTGCGCGACGAGCCGCTTCGATTTGGCGCGCCGTGATACGATCGGGCTCCAGCGCCTTCAGGCCGTACTCGCCGTAGTCGAGCGTCGTCGCAGACGTCGCGCGGCCACGGATGCGGCCCTTGAACTGCTTGCGGAATTTGGTGCGCTTGGGTTGCAACATTGTGTGTGGTCCAGAGTGTCCTTATGCCGCCTGCGGGCCGGCGCCGCGCGGGTTCGAGCGCTGTCCGCCCTGTTCGTTCTGCTCGGTCAAGCGCTTGTCTTGGGCCATCGGGTCGTGCTCGAGGATTTCGCCCTTAAACACCCAGACCTTGACGCCGCACGTTCCGTAAGCCGTCTTTGCCGTCGAGACGCCGAAGTCGATGTCGGCGCGCAACGTGTGAAGCGGCACGCGGCCCTCGCGGTACCATTCGACGCGCGCGATCTCGGCGCCGCCCAAACGGCCGGCGCAGTTGATGCGGATGCCGAGCGCGCCGAGTTTCATGGCCGACTGGACCGCGCGCTTCATGGCGCGACGGAAAGAGACGCGGCGTTCGAGTTGCTGGGCGATGCTTTCGGAGATCAGATGCGCGTCGACTTCCGGTTTGCGGATTTCGACGATGTTGAGGTGAACTTCGCTCTTGGTGAACTTGCCAAGATCGTTTTTCAGCTTCTCGATGTCGGCGCCTTTTTTGCCGATGACAACCCCCGGCCGTGCCGAGTGGATTGTGACGCGGCACTTCTTGTGCGGCCGCTCGATGATGATGCGCGCCACGCCGGCCTGCTTGAGCTTGTCCTTCAGGAACTCGCGTATCTTCAGATCCTCGTGCAGCAGTTGGCTGTATTCATGGCGATCGGCGTACCAGCGCGAATCCCACGTGCGGTTGATCCCGAGCCTGAGCCCGATCGGATTGACCTTTTGACCCATTACGCAGCCTCCTTCTTCGGCGCGACCGACTTAGCGCGGGCGACGGGCTTGCCCTTGGCGCCTTTACCCTTTGCCTTCTTTTCTTCTTGCGGCTGCTCGCGCACCACGATCGTCAGTTCGCTGAACGACTTTTCCACGCGCGAGCCCTTGCCGCGGCCGCGGGCATGAAAGCGTTTCAAGATCATGTCCTTGCCGGTCCACGCCTGGGCAACGACGAGATCGTCGACATCCAGATTGTGGTTATTTTCGGCGTTGGCGACGGCCGACTTCAAAATCTTGATCACTTCGTGAGCGATGCGCTTGTGACTGAACGTCAAGTCGGCGATCGCCTGTTCGACGCGCTTGCCGCGGATGAGTTCGGCGACGCGGTTGAGCTTGTATTGCCCCGAACGGACCATGCGGCCGACGGCTTTCGCTTCGGTGTCTGCCAAGCTGCGCTCTCTCTTGGGCTTACTCATTAGCTCGCGGCCTTCTTCACTTTTTTGTCGCCGGCGGTATGGCCGTGAAACGTGCGCGTCGGCGAAAACTCGCCGAACTTGTGGCCGACCATTTCCTCGGTGACGTTGACGGGAATGTGCTTCTGCCCGTTGTAGACGCCGAAAGTCAGGCCCACGAATTGGGGCAGGATCGTGGAGCGGCGGCTCCAAATCTTGATCACTTCGCGGCGACCCGATTTCTGAACGGTTTCCGCTTTTTTGAGCAGATAACCGTCGACGAACGGACCCTTCCAGACTGAACGTGCCATGCGTCTCTAGACCTTCTTCAATTTACGGCTGGTCACGATGAGCTTCGACGTACGCTTGTTCGTGCGCGTCTTGCTGCCTTTCGTGCCTTTGCCCCAAGGCGTGACAGGATGGCGACCGCCCTTGGTGCGGCCTTCGCCGCCGCCATGGGGATGGTCGATCGGGTTCATCGCCGTGCCGCGAACGGAGGGGCGCTTGCCCTTCCAAACGTTACGGCCTGCCTTGCCGATCACTTCGTTCATGTGGTCCGGGTTCGATACGGCGCCGACCGTCGCCATGCACTCAAGCCTGACTTTGCGGGTTTCGCCCGAGTTCAACCGTAGAATGCCGTAGCCTTGGTCGCGGCCGACGAATTGGACGTAGGTGCCGGCCGAACGCGCGATTTTGCCGCCAGCGCCGGCCTTGAATTCGACGTTATGAACGATGGTACCGACCGGCATTGCCGACAGCGGCATCGCGTTGCCCGGCTTCACGTCGGCCTTGGCGCCGGCGATGACCTTGTCGCCTACGCCCAGACGTTGGGGAGCGACGATGTAGCTGCGTTCGCCGTCGGGATAGTTGATGAGGGCGATAAAGGCCGAGCGGTTGGGGTCGTACTCAAGACGTTCGACCGTTCCTTCGACGTCGAACTTGCGGCGTTTGAAATCGATGACGCGGTAGAGCTTTTTGTGCCCGCCGCCGCGCCAGCGCGTCGTGATGCGGCCTGTGTTGTTGCGGCCGCCGAACTCCTTCTGCGGCTCGGTCAAATGCTTCACCGGCCGGCCCTTAAAGAGCTGGCTGCGGTCGATCAGGACCAGCTGGCGGGTCGACGGCGTCGTCGGACGGTATTTTTTCAGTGCCATTTTATCTCAAAGCCCCGTCGTCACGTCGATCGTCGAACCTTCGTGCAGCGTCACGATCGCTTTCTTCACGTCGCTACGTTCGCCCATGCGGCCGCGAAACATCTTCTTCTTGCCTTTGGTCACAAGCGTATTGACGCCTTTGACCTTCACTTTGAACAACTCTTCGACCGCCTTTTTGATCTGCGGCTTGGTCGCGTCGTGCGGGACGCGGAACACAACCTGGTTGTGCTCGGAAAGCTTCGTCGATTTTTCGGTGATTACCGGCGACAGGATCGCGGCGTAGGCTGCGAGTTTGCTCATTTGAGGCGCTCCTCGATGGCGCTGAGGGCCGCTTTCGTGAGGACCAGTTTCTGGCGGCGGAGCACGTCGAGGACGTTGATGCCTTGAACCTGGAGAAGGTCGATATGCGGAATGTTGCGCGCTGCGCGCTCAAAGCCCACGTCGAACTCCGGACCATCGACAATGATTGCCGACGTTAAACCCAACTTCGCGAACGCCGCCGCCATCTTCTTGGTCTTGGCGTCGATCGATTTGGCGCCGTCGAGAACAATGAGATCGCCGTCTTTTTGTTTGGACGAGAGCGCCATTTTGAGGCCGAGTGCGCGCACCTTCTTGGGAAGATCGGTTTCGCGCGATCGCAGCACCGGGCCCATCGCTTTGGCGCCGCCGCGGAATTGTCCGACCGCGGCCGCGCCGTGACGAGCTTGTCCCGTGCCCTTTTGCTTGTAAATTTTCTTCGTCGTGCGGTCGACCTCGCGACGCGTAAGGATGCGATGCTGACCCTTGTGGCGGCGATTTTGTTGCCACTGAATGACGCGCGCCAGAATGTCAGCGCGCGGCGCTACGCCGAACACGGCTTCGCTGAGTTCGACTTCGCCGGCGGCGCGGGCGTCGAGAGTGAGGACTTTGAGTTTCATCTTGGTTGCGCTCCTCAGGCCGATTGCTGCGCAGCGGGCGCCGGTTTGCGGACCGCAGCGGGCTTGGGTGCTTCTTTCGGCAGCGCGCGTTTAACGGCGTCGCGCACCATCACCCAGCTGCCCTTCGATCCGGGCACGCCGCCTTTGACCATAATCAAGCCGCGCTCGACATCGACCTTGGCGATCTCGACGTTCTGCGTCGTGACCAGCACTTGACCCATGTGGCCCGACATCTTTTTACCTTTGAAGGTGCGGCCGGGATCTTGACGGTTGCCGGTCGAGCCGGGCGAGCGATGGGAGATCGAGACGCCGTGACTGGCTTCGAGGCCTGAGTAATTGTGGCGCTTCATCGTTCCGGCAAAGCCCTTGCCGATCGTGATGCCCGAGACGTCCACGATCTGGCCGGGAACGAAATGATCGGCGGTGATGAAATCGCCGACGTCCACGAGATTGTCCGGCGTGACGCGGAATTCGGCGACCTTGCGCTTCGGCTCGACCTGCGCCTTTGCGAAGTGGCCACGCTCGGCCTTCGAGACGCGCTTGACCTTGGCGAGACCCGAGCCCAGCTGAAGCGCGGTGTAGCCGTCTTTGGCGACCGTGCGTTGGGCTACGACCTGACAGCCGTCGAGCTTGAGCACCGTGACGGGCACATGCCTGCCGTCATCGGTGAAAAGCCGCATCATGCCGATCTTCTGAGTTATGACCCCTGTGCGCATGGCGAGCGCCACCTTCTCTGTTCGTTACTGCAGCTTGATTTCGACACTGACCCCGGCCGCAAGGTCGAGCTTCATAAGCGCGTCAACCGTTTGCGGCGTGGGATCGATGATGTCGAGAAGCCGCTTGTGCGTGCGGATTTCGAACTGCTCGCGACTCTTCTTGTCGACGTGCGGCGAGCGGTTCACGGTGAATTTTTCGATCCGATTGGGAAGTGGGATCGGTCCACGCACGCGTGCACCCGTGCGCTTGGCCGTCTGTACGATCTCCTTGGTCGACACGTCGAGCACGCGGTGATCGTAGGCCTTGAGCCTGATGCGTATGTTTTGGCTTTGCATGGAACTTTATTCCGTTTCTTCCGGCTTCGGATCTTCTATTCGGTTTATTTGACAATCTTCGAGACGACTCCGGAACCGACGGTCCGGCCGCCTTCACGAATGGCGAAGCGCAACTTCTCTTCCATCGCGATCGGCACGATCAGTTCGACATCCATCGCAACGTTGTCGCCCGGCATCACCATCTCGGTGCCCTCCGGCAACGTCACCACACC
>JANOFM010000009.1:0-2273 GCA_031413635.1 Alphaproteobacteria bacterium
GGCGAAATCGTCAGCGGCGAGGGCCACATCGTCTGCGGCCGCTGCCGCAACTGTATGGCGGGGCGCTATCACATGTGCGCCAACACCAGCGGCGTCGGCGTCAACCGCGCCGGGGCCTTCGCCGAATACATCGCCCTGCCGATGACCAACATCTGGCACCACCACGACGGCATCGATCTCGATGTCGCCTCGATCTTCGATCCGTTCGGCAACGCGGTCCACACCGCGCTGCAATTCCCGGTCTTGGGCGAGGATGTGCTGATCACCGGCGCGGGGCCCATCGGCATCATGGCGGCAGCCGTCGTGCGCCAAGCCGGCGCGCGCTTCGTCGTCATCACGGATTTGAACGAGCCGCGCCTCGAAATCGCCCGCAAAATGAAAGTCGACCTCGCCATCAACGTCAAGGAAACGAGCGTCGCCGAAGCGCAAAAGAAACTCGGCATGAACGAAGGCTTCGACGTCGGCCTCGAAATGTCGGGCAATCCGCAAGCCTTCCGCGAAATGCTGAACAACATGTGCCACGGCGGACGCATCGCCATGCTGGGCATTCCGTCGGGCGAGATGGCGATCGACTGGAACAAAGTCATTTTCAACATGCTGACCATCAAGGGCATCTACGGCCGCGAGATGTACGAGACCTGGTACAAAATGTCGGTGTTGATCCAATCGGGCCTCGACCTTACGCCCCTCATCACGCACCACTATCACTACAGCGACTTCGAAAAAGGCTTCGCCGCCATGCGCGCCGGCAATTCGGGCAAGGTAGTGCTCAAATGGAGCGACGTGTGATGTTGGGCGCCCTGCAGCACCACATCGTCAAGACGCTCGGCGAAATCAAAGCCGCGGGCCTCCACAAGCCCGAGCGCGTCATCGCCACGAAGCAGGCCGGCCACATCCGCGTCGCCGGCGGTCAGGATGTGCTCAACCTCTGCGCCAACAACTATCTGGGCCTGGCGAGCCACCCCGCCATCGTCAAAGCCGCGCACGAAGCACTCGACCGTTGGGGCTACGGCATGGCCTCCGTGCGCTTCATCTGCGGCACGCAGGAAATTCACAAGGAACTCGAACGCCGCATCAGCGAGTTTTTAGGGACCGAAGACACCATCCTCTATTCGTCGTGCTTCGATGCCAATGGCGGCTTGTTCGAAACCATTTTGGGCGAACAGGATGCCGTCATCTCCGACGAACTAAATCACGCCAGCATCATCGACGGCATCCGCCTGTGCAAAGCTCAACGCGCCCGCTATCGCAACGGAGACATGGACGATCTGGAAGCAAAACTGAAAGAGGCCTCAAGCGCCCGCTTCCGCATGATCGCCACCGACGGCGTCTTCTCGATGGACGGCTACTACGCCAAGCTCGCCGACATCTGCGCGCTCGCCGACAAGTACAACGCGCTGGTCATGGTCGACGACAGCCACGCCTCGGGCTTTACCGGCAAGACCGGCCGCGGCTCGCACGAACGCGCCGGCGTCATGGGCCGCATCGATATATTTACGGGGACACTCGGCAAGGCGCTCGGCGGGGCCAGCGGTGGCTTCACCTCCGGCCGCAAGGAAGTCATCGATCTGCTGCGCCAACGCTCGCGGCCCTATCTGTTCTCGAACTCGCTCCCGCCGATGATCGCCGCCGCCTCGATCGCCGCCCTCGATCTTCTAACGACATCGAGCGACCTCATCGACCGCCTGCGCGACAACACGGAATATTTCCGCACGTCGATGACGAAACTCGGCTTCGACATCCTGCCCGGCGAACACCCCATCGCCCCCATCATGCTGGGCGACGCAAGCCTCGCCGGACAAATGGCCGAACGCATGCTCGAGAAGGGCGTCTACGTCATCGGCTTTTCCTATCCGGTCGTGCCACAAGGAAAGGCGCGCATCCGCACCCAAATGTCGGCAGCGCTCACGCGCAAGGATTTGGAACTTGCGGTCGGCAAGTTCGCCGAGGTCGGGCGAGAGATGCAACTGATATAGAGCCGTGGAACTTGCCTCGACAGCTACGGCCACTTGACCTGTCCGCTAACGACAAAGAGATTTCAGCAGGCATAATTGCACGTTTACCCCATCATCCGAGCCAACTGAGCACTACAAAATGACCCTCGCCGATCTCGCCACTGTTGCAAGCATAGTCAGCAGTGCCGCCGTTGCCTTGTCGTTGATTTATCTTGGCTTGCAAGTGCACCAAAACACGAAACACACGCGAGCTCTCATCCATCAGGGGCGCGTTGCGCGGGTCGCCGATATCCATCTGAACTTCGCCGAGCCTCACAT
>JANOFM010000010.1:0-4314 GCA_031413635.1 Alphaproteobacteria bacterium
GCGGCACGTTGAGCGGCGAGTGCAAAGCCACGAACGGCGAATGGCGCGCGACATCGCTCAACATTCGCCAATGTCCGCAAGGAGCCGACATCGCCAACGATAACGGCGCGCTGAAATGCCTCGACCCGACGCCCGCAGCGACCCCACCAGCGCCGCCGCCGCCTGCACCACCGCCTGCGCCTGCGCCCCCACCACCTCCGCCGACGGAAAGCAGCCCACCACCGCCGGCCGCCGATGCGACACCACCTACAGAAGTCGCGCCACCGCCGCCCACGGGTTCACCGCCGCAAGGCCAGCGCCAGCCGCCGGAAGGCTCGTATCAAAAAACCTGCCGCAACTTCACCGTCGAGCGCGGCACGTTGAAAGCCGAATGCCAAGACGCAACCGGCGCCTACAAAGAAACCGCAATCGCCCTACGCGCCTGCCGCGGCGCCCCCGACATCACAAACGAGGGCGGCACCCTCAAATGCACAGCACCGGCGCAAATCCCGTAGCGCACGCACGCCGACGATCGAAAAGAGGGCGCCGGTCTCACCGGCGCCCTCTTTCGTTTCCGAACGGAGCACGAGGCCGTCCGCGCCACCTCGATACTCGAGGAACGGTGACCGGCCGAGGTCAACGGAGGTTTTCGCGGGTCGGGAGCATTCGTCAGGTATCGACGAATTCCAAAATCTACTCTGACCCTAGATCTTTTTCCCGCTACCGGCGGGCTCGTATCAACAGAGTTGCCGCAACATGGAAGTCGCGCGCGGCACGTTGAGCGGCGAGTGCAAGGCCACGAACGGCGAATGGCGCGCGACATCGCTCAACATTCGACAGTGTCCGCAAGGCGCCGACATCGCCAACGACAACGGCGCGCTGAAATGCCTCGACCCGACGCCCGCAGCGGCCCCGCCGGCGCCGCCACCTCCACCGCCACCACCGGCATCTCCACCGCCGCCACCGACGGAGGTTAGCCCACCACCGCCACCCGCCGATGCGACGCCACCTACAGAAGTCGCGCCACCGCCGCCCGCGGGCTCACCGCCGCAAGGCCAGCGCCAACCACCGGAAGGCTCGTATCAAAAGACCTGCCGCAACTTCACCGTCGAACGCGGCACGCTGAAAGCCGAATGCCAAGACGCCACCGGCGCCTACAAAGAAACCTCAATCGCCCTACGCGCCTGCCGTGGCGCCCCCGACATCACAAACGAGGGCGGCACCCTCAAATGCGTGGCACCCGCGCAAGTCCCGTAGAGACGCACGCCGACAATCGAAAGGAGGGCGCGGTCTCACCGGCACCCTCCTTCGTTTCGGAACGGAGCACTACCGTCGGCGCCACCTTGGAACTCGGGGAACAGTGACCAGCCGAGGTCGACGTTTTCGAGGTCGGATACATTCGTCAGGCATCGACGAATTCCAAAATCTACTCTGACCCCACATCTTTCTTCTGCAAAGGTCAGCTTGGCTGGTGCCTTTGAAACAGAGGGATTTTATGATTACGAAGCTCGTCTTGGCTGCGTTGCTCGCGGTCGCCTCCAGCACCGCCGCAACTGCGGCCGAATACCTTACAGCCGTTAGTAGCGAGGTGTATCAAACTCAAGGCACGCCGCGGGAAATAGCGACGCGCGGTAGCACCTGCATTTCGCAGCACCTTGCTCCAGGCACCACCGACTCTCAGCTGATCATTAGCAGCGACCTTGACAACGGCACCATCGTCGCGCGGAGCGTAATTCAATTTGATAACGACTCGCTTGGTTTGTTAGTGTAAGCGATTTACCGATCCCACTGCTTCATGGGCTTGACGCTGCGGTGGATTTAAGCGGCGGCGCGGTGTTGGGTATTGTTTGACGCGGCCCAGGCCCACGGCATGAGTTCGTCGAGACGCGCCTCGGGCCAGAGATTGACGAGCTTGACGAGCACGTCGGCGAGATAGGCTTGCGGATTGACGCCTGCGAGTTTGGCCGTCTCGACGAGCGAGGCGATGCAGGCCCAGTTGGCGGCGCCCTCGTCATGGCCTGCGAAGAGTGCATTTTTGCGATTAAGTGCAATGGGACGCATCGTGCGTTCGACGTTGTTCGTATCCATCTCGATGCGTCCGTCGTCGAGAAAGCGCATGAGCCCGGCCCAATGGTTTAAGCCGTAGCGGATGGCGTCGGCGATGACGGATTTGGCCGAGACGAGCGCCAAGTGCTCCTCGAGCCAGGCCTTGAAGGCGAGAACCAAGGGCTTGCTCTTGTCCTGGCGCATGGCGCAGCGCTGGCCGGCGCTCGTGCCGCGGATCGCAGTCTCGATCTCATAGAGGGCAGCGATGCGTTCCAAGGCTTGGGTTGCGATCGGCGCCGAACCGCCCTTGGCGATGTCAAAAAACCTGCGTCTCAGATGCGCCCAGCAGAAGGCGAGCACGATCCGGTCGGCATCGAGGTTTTTGTAAACCGCATACCCGTCGCACTGCACGATGCCGCGATAAGTCTCAAGCAGCTTGAGCCCATGTTCGGCGCCGCGACCTGGTGCGTAGGTGTAGGCGACGGCCGGCGGATCGCTTCCGCCCCAAGGCCTGTCGTCGCGCGCGATCGCCCAAAAATAACCCGTCTTGGTGCGTCCGCGTCCGGGATCGAGCACGGGGGCCTTGGTCTCGTCGACGGCGATCTTGGGCGAGGCGAGCAGGATCGCCTTGAGACGCTCGTGGAGCGGCATCAACTCGGCCGCCGCGTAGCCCACCCAGAAGGCGAGCGTCGAGCGGTCGATCGCAAGGCCCTGGCGCGCCATGATCTGGGCTTGCCGGTAGAGCGGCAGGTGGTCGGCGTATTTGCTCACGAGAACATGGGCGACCAGAGCTTCGGTGGGAATGCCGCCCTTGATCAGGCGTTCGGGCGCCGGGGCTTGCACGACCCCGTCCTCGCAAGCGCGGCAGGCATATTTGGGCCGATGCGTGACAATGACCTGCAGCTGGGCCGGGATCACGTCGAGACGTTGGGACTCGTCTTCGCCGATCACATGCATCGCCCTCTTGCAGCACGGGCACGCCGTGTCTTGCGGCGCGATCGTCACATGCACGCGCGGGAGATGCTCGGGCAATGCGCCGCGATTGGCGCGACGCTTGGCGGCGCGCGCGACCGCGCCTTGTTTGTCGGCCTTGTCGTCTTGCGCCTCGCTCTCGGCAATCGCCGCCTCGATATCCTCGAGCGCCAGATTGAACTGATCGGGATCGAGCTTCTCCGATTTCTTGCCGAACTGGGCACGCTGAAGCTGGCGCAGAAGATGACGCAGCCTGTCGTTTTGCACCGTCGCACGGTCGCGTTCGGCGAAAGCCGCATCACGCTCGGCGCAGGCCGCACGCACCAGCGCGTGCAGGGTCTCGATGTCATCGGGCAGCGATTCGGGTGTGTTCGTCACGCCGGCATTTGAACATGGCGATGGGTTTAGGCTGCATGCAAAAACACAACTGAATCACTTCGCCGCAGCGCCTCATTGCGTGGCTTGCGGGCGCGGGGTGTCGTTGGCATGCACGCGCCGCCAATCCAGACCTTCGATCAGAGCGGCGAGCTGGGCCGGCGTCAGATGCATGACGCCATCGACGACCGGCGGCCATTTGAATGCGCCGCTCTCCAAACGCTTCCAAAAAAGAGCAAGGCCGCTGCCGTCCCAGATCAAAATCTTGACGCGGTCGGCTCGTTTGGCACGAAATACGATGAGCGTGCCGGAGTACGCATCCAAGTTCAGCGTCGCCTTGGCCAAGGCGGCAAGCCCGTCCGCGCCTTTGCGGAAATCGACCGGCTTCATCGCGACGAGCACGCGCAATGGCCCCGGCGGGATAATCACTTCGATATCCGCAGTGTGCGCAACACATCGCCCAAGAAGCAAAGGTCGACGCCGCGGCGCAAGCGAAGGATCATCCCATCGACCTCGATCTCGATGGCGGTGTTCGAAGACCGCGAGCGACACGCAGCCTCAGGCGCCGCGCTTGGTGTCGTGGCGACGACCGGAACGAACTGCACCGCGTCCGCCGCACGACGAGGACCCTCCGGCAACACCAGATGTCCCGCCTTGGCTGCGCGTATCCAGTTGAACAAATGTTGCGGACTCATCTCATGGCGCTGGGCGATCTGCGAAACGACGGCCCCTTGCGTCAGCGTCTCGGCCACGATCCGGCCCTTCTCCTGCGCCGTCCAGCGCCGCCGCCGGCCCACGCCCGTGCGAATATCGACGCGCCCGCCGCCGCGCTTCGTGTCGACCATATGCTCGACCATATATGCAAAACCATCCCGCCAAATCAGCGAGAAACTTGCCCGATCAGCGCGCTAAACAACAAGGTGGGGGCGCTAAATCGCTTAC
>JANOFM010000011.1:0-10514 GCA_031413635.1 Alphaproteobacteria bacterium
TCCTCCGCGTCGGGCTGCGATGCGCGCCAGCAGCCGCTGATGCACGCGCGGCGGCAGGAACGGCGACACGTCGCCCTGCAGCGCGGCGATTTCCTTGACCAGGCGCGAGGCGATGAATTGGTGATTGTCCGATGCCATCAAGAAAACGGTTTCGATGTCGGCGTTCAGGCGCGCGTTCATGCCGACCATCTGGAATTCGTATTCGAAGTCGGACACCGCGCGCAAACCGCGGATGATCATCTGCGCGCCGACTTCCTCGGCGAAGTGCATGAGAAGAATGTCGAAAGGCCGGACCGAGATTTCGACGCCCGCGTCGGCGGCGATCGCCGCCGTCTCTTCGCGCACCATCTCGACGCGCTCTTCAAGCGTGAAAAACGGCGCCTTCGCTTCGTTGATCGCCACACCGATGACGAGGCGGTCGACCATCTTCACCGCGCGGGCGATGATATCGAGATGCCCGTTGGTGATCGGGTCGAAAGTCCCCGGATAAAGCCCAGTGCGTTTGGCCATCTAGCGAGTGCCCCTCAAGTGGCGCCAGTGCGTTGAACCGACTCTGCCGGGCTATGTTTAGCTGAGCGTGAGTGCGGCGCAACGCCCGCCTGAGGTTAATGCCGCACTCAAGCGCCCGGATCCTCCGCGCCTTCGCCCTCGATCTCCCTGGTATCGTCGATCCGTTCGACCGAAACCACCCGCTCGCCCTCGGCCAATCGGAACAGGGTGACGCCTTGCGTGGCGCGACCGGCCACCCGGATTTGCCCTACGGAAAGGCGGATCGTTTGACCTTGATTGGTGATCAGCATCAGCTGGTCGCTGTTCTCGACCGGGAAGGAGGCGGCGATACGCGAGTTCTTCTTAGCCATCGCCATGGCGACGATACCCGACCCGCCGCGCCCGATGACCCGGTATTCGTAGGCGCTCGATCGCTTGCCGAAGCCCGTCTCCGAGACAGTCAGCACGAACTGCTCGTTGGCGCCAAGCCCCGCATAACGCTCCGTCGATAGCGCAGCCTCCAACGCGGTCGACTCTTCCGCCTCCTCAGCCGCCGCGTCCGGCACGTCCGCTTCTTCTTCGCCCGCCGCCCGCCGCATCGCCGCCGACTGACGCAAGAAGGCGCGCGCTTCGTCCACATTCACCTCGACGTGACGCAGGATCGCCATCGACACGACCTCGTCGCCCTCGGCGAGCTTGATGCCGCGCACGCCGGTAGAATCGCGCCCCTTGAACACGCGCACGTCTTCGGTCGAGAAACGGATGCACTTGCCCAGCCGCGTCGTCAGCAGCACGTCGTCGGTCTTGGTCGAAATCGAAACGCCGACGATGGCATCGCCCGGCTCGATCTTCATGGCGATCTTGCCGTTTGCCTTCACGTTCGTGAAATCGCTGAGCGCGTTGCGGCGGATGTCGCCCGACTTGGTCGCGAACATCACCTCGAACTTGTCCCATTCGAGTTCGGCCTCCGGCAGCGGCAGAATGCTGGTGATCGTCTCGCCCTCTTTCAGAGGCAACAAGTTGATCAACGCCTTGCCTTTGCCCTGCGGTGTGGCCAACGGCAGGCGCCAATTTTTCAGCACATAGGCCATGCCGATCGACGAGAAGAACAGCAACGGCGCATGGGTCGAGGCGACGAACAGGTTCGTCACCCAGTCCTCGTCCTTCGTCGACATCGCAGCGCGCCCGCGCCCGCCGCGGCCCTGCACACGGTAGGCGTTTAGAGGCACGCGCTTGATATAGCCTTGATGCGTGACGGTCACGACCATGTCTTCGCGCTGGATGAGGTCTTCGTCTTCGACCTCGAAATCGACGTCGACGATCTCCGTCCGCCGCGGCGTGGCGAAGGCCGCCTTCACCGCCACCAACTCGTCGCGCACGATGCCCATCAACCGCTCGCGCGATCGCAAGATGTCGAGATAGTCGGCGATCGAAATCCCAAGTCCCTTCAACTCGTCGCCGATCTCGTCGCGGCCGAGCGCCGTCAACCGCTGCAGGCGCAATTCCAGGATCGCGCGCGCCTGCTCGTCCGACAACCGGATGGTGCCGTCGGCCTGCAACGCGTGGCGTGGGTCGTCGACCAGCGCCACCAAAGGCGCGACATCCATCGCCGGCCAATTGCGCTCGATCAGGCGTGCCCGCGCCGTGGCGGCATCCGGACTCGAACGAATGATGCGAATGAACTCGTCGATATTGGCGACCGCGATCGCCAAGCCCACCAACACATGCGCCTTGTCGCGCGCCTGGTTGAGCAAGAACTTCGTTCGCCGCGTCACCACCTCTTCGCGGTGGTTCACGAAAGCGCGGATCATGTCCTTCAAGGACATCAAAATCGGGCGCCCGCGATCGAGCGCCAGCATATTGACGCCGAACGACGACTGCAGCGCCGTGAAGCGATAGAGCTGGTTCAGCACGACGTCGGCCATCGCGTCGCGCTTGAGCTCGATCACCATGCGCATGCCGTGGCGGTCCGACTCGTCGCGCACGTCCGAAATGCCTTCGATGCGCTTGTCGGTGACGAGTTCGGAGATCTTCTCGATCAAATGCGCTTTGTTCACCTGGTAGGGCAGTTCGGTGACGATGATCGCCTGGCGATCCTTGCGGATTTCCTCAACGCTTGTCCGCGCCCGCACGACCACGCCGCCGCGCCCGCGCACCAGCGCCAGCCGCGCCGCGTTGCGCCCCATAATCTGCGCCGAGGTCGGAAAGTCCGGACCCGGCACGATATCGACAAGTTGCTCGATGCCGATCTCGGGGTCGGCGATATAGGCTAAACAGCCGTCGACCACTTCGCCCAAATTGTGCGGCGGAATATTCGTCGCCATGCCGACGGCGATGCCGGACGAGCCGTTGACCAACAGGTTCGGAATGCGCGCCGGCAGAACGATCGGCTCTTCGTCTTGGCTGTCGTAGTTCGGTTGAAATTCGACCGTTTCGAAATCGAGATCTTCAAGCAGCGCCTCGGCCGCCTTCGTCATGCGCACTTCGGTGTAACGCATGGCGGCCGGCGGATCGCCGTCGACCGAACCGAAATTGCCTTGCCCGTCGACCAGCGGCACGCGCATCGAGAACTCTTGCGCCATGCGCACCAGCGCGTCGTAGACCGATTGGTCGCCGTGCGGGTGATACTTACCGATCACATCGCCGACGACGCGCGCCGACTTGCGATAGGGCTTGTTGTGCGTGTAGCCCGCCTCGTGCATCGAATACAGGATGCGCCGATGCACGGGCTTCAGACCGTCGCGCGCATCGGGCAAAGCGCGGCTCACGATCACGCTCATCGCGTAATCGAGATACGAACGCTTCATCTCGTCTTCGATGGAGATCGGATGAATTTCGCCGCCTGGCTGACCGGGAGAACCGGCCGCCGGCTTAGTGTCTTTGGTGCCGGACAATGGAGATTTCAATCAGATTGGAAATTGAGCGCGGACCATAGCGATCCAAGCTATCCAAGCCTAGGAAAATTAGGCAGAGTTTCCGGTTATTTCAGCGCAGATTTCCGCCGTTTTTCCACACCCCGCCCGTCGCGGGAAACATCGTCGCAGGCGCTCTGCAACAGCAATCCGAACTCAACCACAAGTCGCATATTCAAATTTCGCTGCCATCTGCTCGCTACCATAGCCAAATCATTGATTAAGTTCAATTTTCACTCCCAAATTGGGTTTGTCACCGCCTAAGGAGGCTCAAGTCGCGGCCGACGGCGTATGTCCTTCGGTTGATGCCTCGGGAATTGAGACCAACAGTAAGAGCGCCGCGGCAAGAACCAGTGGCGCAGAGAGCGTGCCCGGCAAGATCCGCTCGACGGCCAACGACATCAGAATATGCAGCACGGCATTCCCCACCGCGAAGACCGACAGCACATAAGAGGCAAGCCGCATCGGGCCCTGCCGCTTGGCGACGAACCAGGTCAGCGCAACCAGCGCCAAAACGGTACCGCCCAAATTGATCACCCAAATATTGTAGCGAAATGCCGGCAGCTGGATAAAAGGAAACAACACCCCGATCCAATCAGCCATATCGTTGTAGAACGCGAACGCGCCGTCGATTGCCTCTTCCGCGACGTGAACACCCAAGACCAAGCTGAGGATCAGCCAAGCGACCGCCCAGCGGTCAAACCATCCGCTCATCTCGACCTCCCGCACCGCGCCTGACCCGCGGCAACTGAAACAAACGATACCTGACGGGCTTGGTCCGTCTTTGCGCTGGATCAAGAGTCGCGTATGACGACAAATAAGGATCACAGCACTCTATTTGCAGGTGTTGCAGGGACACCTCTATCGGCGGAAGGCACAATCCGAGGCCGCCGCGAATAGGATCGCAAACGAGCCGCACCGCTCAAGATCGAAGAATAATCGTCAAGCCCCGCTGCTTACCACAGGCTTTCAACTGTGGGTCTCTTGCGCATTCGCATTGCCGTTATTCCCAAATTGCAAATCACGCAACCGCTGCGGCGAGACACGCGCCCGCCACACGAATGCAGTGCGCACGCCGATTAACTCATCGCCGGCACGCTTCACGCGCCGCGCGTAACGGCTCATCGCTGCGTGGATTTAGAGTCAGAGCAACAAAACGATTCGTGGGGGCAACGGGGCAAACAGTCCTCTCATCAGCCCCACACGCAAATCGCGGTTGCTCATGGGGTGGTTCTGAGATGAACACTAAGCGCGCGCTTGCCGCAATTATCATGTCCCTCTTTTCCGCCGTGCCGGCTCAAAGCAACGATGGCTGGCATTTCAGTTTCGAAAGCGGTGCCAGCGCGGTTGCCGATTGGGAACACACGCGCACGAAGTGGACGTGGTGCGGCCCGGAGGTGAAGGACGCACTGGCCACCTTCTCAACAGGCTGGTCTGCCTTCGGCGCCGCCGGCTACTCGATGAACCAATGGCGCATCGAACTTGAGGGCGGTTATCGCCACAACGACATCGACTCATATGCCAAGGAAGGCTGGAATGGGAAGCTATGGGCTCTCGAAGGCGATCTGTCGGGAAAACTTACCGAAGCCTCGCTGATGCTCAACGTCATCTACGATGTCCCCATTTTCGAGCGCTTCTCGCTGGCGATCGGCCTGGGCGCCGGCGCCGACTACACCAGTTTCGAGCTTGAAACCCCGTGGGCGCCGGTCGACGAGGCCGATTGGCACTTCGCATATCAAGGCTTGGCGGGCTTGAACTACGCGCTGACCGCGGCGACCGTCGTGTTCGTGAACTATCGCTTCACGAATGTGAGCGACATCCGCTTCGACCCAACCCCGCTCGTGCAATTGGAGGGCGGCGATTTCGAAAAGCACGCGGCAACCGCCGGCGTGCGTTTCGCCTTGAGCGCGCCGGCGGTGCCGCCGCCACCCGCGCCTCCATCGGCGCCGGCGCCCGTCCCGCTTGAACGCGAGTTCATGGTGTTCTTCGGCTTCAACCGGTGGAACCTCGCCCCCCAGGCGCTCGATACGATCAAAGAAGCCGTCGGCGCCGTGCGCGATTCGGGCAGTGCCTCGATCCGCGTCGTCGGCCACGCCGACCGCGTCGGCTCGATCGCCTACAACAAAGCCCTGTCCGTGCGTCGCGCGAAATCGGTCCGCCAAGCGCTGATCGACCAGGGTCTGGCTTCGGACGCGATCTCGATCTCTGGGCGCGGCGAAAGCGAACCCTTGGTGCCAACCGCCGACGGAGTGCGCGAATCGCAAAACCGCCGCGTGCATATTTCGTTTTGAGACCGAAGCGCTAGACGACCACCCGCACCGGCGCGAAGCCGCCACCCGGCGTGCGGAAATTCGTGGTTTGCCCGCGATAGACGCGCGCAAGCCGCATGAACGGTTCGCGGCCATAAGCGAAGGTGCGCACGTCGAAACGCATCGGCACGTCGTTGACGTCGACACGCGGCGCATCAACGCGCGACTGCGCCACATAGCTGCCCTCGAGAACAATCTGCGTCCACGTGTTCGCCGTCAGCTTTGCGCCGTCATAGACGGCGCGCGATCCGAAGCCCGATGACGGCTTGAAGTAATATTTCGACCGCTCCAACCAGAGTTCCGGTTCATTCCCAACCGTCAGCGCGATTGTCTTGGGCACGCAGGTTTGAAGTATCTCCCGCGCGCGCTCATCAACCCCGCAGGCGCGCAGAAACGCGTCGTCGCTCAAACGAATTAAGTTCTGTTTGCACGCCAACAATGCGTGATTGCGCGGATCGGGGGTCAAGACAGCCGTACCGTCGAGATAGCTCTCGCGTAGAGCGCGATCGGAGTCGCGATCAAGCGCGAAACTGGTCAGCCGATTGTAGACGAGATCGATCGCGAGCGAGCCGCGCCACAATTGCCCGTCGCGATAGCTCAGGGCGCCCGGATCGGCGATCACGGCGGTGATCCCGTCCTCGCACAACATCCGTGCCGCCAGTTGAAATTCGAGACGCAGAAATTGATCGTCCGGCCCATCGTCGACGATCGCTACCGCACGCAACGCGCCACGGCCGGCCAACTTCCATTCTTGACGGATATGACGAACGAAAATCCGCGACCAGTACGATTGGGGATGAACTTGCTCATCGCCGGACCGCCAGGACGCGTCGTCGATCAGCGCTCCGTAGAACGCGCCGCCCGCATTGGTGTTGATTTCGATCAGCCTGGGTCCGGCACTTGTCAGATGGAAATCAAACCCGGAGAACAAGCCCGCCACGCGCTGAGGCGCTCTTCGCGCGATCTCCGGCGCATAAGCAAGAGCAGCCTCTTGATAGGCAGGACGCTCCAAAACGTCGTGCACCGCGGCCACGACATCGTTCATGCGCGAGACGTCATTGGAACTTACCGCGATCTCGGTTTGCGCGCGTTTGCCGGCCAGATCGCCGCACGCCGCCGCACCGTGCAAAGGATCGCCACAGTCGTCGATCAGAGACGTCGCGGTGCGTCGAGGCGCGCTCATGCGTTCACCGCGCGGGGCGAACACCCGCCGCCTGATCCGGGTGCGGCGAACGGCGCCAGCCAGTCGGACATCCGCAAGAACGTCGCCGGATTGACGCGGTACATCATCCACCGCCCTCGCTTTTCCGCCGTGACGAGGCCGGCATCGATGAGCAACTTCATGTGGTGGCTGACGGTGGCCTGCGACACGCCGAGAATTCGCTCGACATCGCAAGCGCAAATCCGATCCTCGAACACACAACACCCCGCGCCAGGAGAACGCAGAAACTCCAAAATCTTGACCCGGGCGGGATCGCTTAGGGCTTTGAAAATGCGGTCGGGATCGAGCATCCGAAGTAATATATCGATAGATTTCGATATGTCAATGTTCGTTCGAACACCGCCATTTCGATCGATTGTGTTGTCGAATATTTCGATATGTGTAAACTTAGATGGGTATCAAAATATAGTCTAACCGGACCGTCGACATGACATCGCAAAATCCGACCCTGCTGTTGAACTTCTTCAAAGCGCTCGCGCACGAAAGCCGCCTTCGCCTTCTCGCCTTCGTGTCCGAACGCGAACACAGCGTGCAAGAGTTAGCCAAGCGCATGGCATTGAAAGAGCCGACGGTCTCGCATCATCTGGCATTGTTGCGCGAGGTCGGCCTCGTCGACCTTCGCCTCGACGGAACGACGCATTGGTACGCGCTCGAGCCCAAGACCCTGTCGCGCCTAGCGCGCGCGCTCCTCGCGCCGGGACAACTCGCGTCGCTCGCCGGCATCGAACCCCAACTCAGCACCGACGAAAAAATCCTGCGCAACTACCTGACGCCGGAAGGCCGCTTGAAGGACTTTCCGGCCAGCCGCAAAAAGCGCCGCGTCATTCTCGTCTGGCTCGCGCGCCAATTCGAAGAAGGCCGCGACTACAGCGAAGCAGAGGTCAACGCCCTCATCGAACGCCGCCACCACGACCGCGAAACGTTCCGCCGCGAACTCGTCGGCTACAAGATGCTAGCGCGCAAAGCGGGCATCTATTGGCGCTTGCCCGAAAGCGAATGGCTGCCTTGAAGTCGGCCCGCTCCTACGGCGCGCCGTACTCCCACCACCACGGCATCGCCGTTTCGCCCAGAACGAACTTCACCATCTGCGGATAGATGCGCTCCGCGCGCACGCTGTTGGCCAGCAGCACAATGCAACGCCGCCGCGCCTCTTGGCAGACGAGCATATTGCCGGTCGTGTCGTTGTGCCCGCCCTTGAACCAATTTGGTCCGTTCGCATCCTTGAACGAGACGACGCCGACACCCGCCGCAAGTGCGATAGCGGCGCCGCGCGCATCTGTGTCCTCCAACAGCGTCGGAAACTGACGCGCCGAAGTGATTGGAAGCTTTCCCCGCACCATCTCGGTCCGCAAAGCGGCAGACAAACCATCGCCGCGCATCACGCCCGCCCACAGCCGCGCTTGATCGGCGATGGTCGTATCCATGGACCCGGCCGCGCTGACGTTGTCGCGGACATCGTGCGGTTCGAATTTTCCCTCCATGCCGTAACCGTCGGCTAAATTGCCGGCGAAATCGGCGCGCCATTGCATGCTCGTGCGCGTGAGTCCGAAGCGGTCGAACACCCGCCGCTGCATCTCGACGCCGACGTTCAGCCCCAGACCCTCTTCAAGGACGGTTTGCAGAATGTAGAACCCTTCCGCGGAATACCCGTAACGCGCGCCCGGCTCGCGATGAAAGCGCAACCGCTTGTCCTCGTCGAGCCACCGAAAATTGGGAAACCCCGTCGCGTGATTGAGGATGATGCGCGCCGTCAAATTGCGCCACCGCTCGTCGCCCGCAAGATCGGCATAATCCTCGTACTCGGGCAGCGGCTTCTTCAGATACTTCGCAATCGAAGCATCGAGGTCGAACCGCCCCTCGTCGACCAATTGCAGAACCATGAAAGCGAACGCGGCCTTCGTGAACGACGCGCCATACATGACCGTGTCGGTTTCAAGCGGCAGCTTGCGCTCGGCGTTGCGCATGCCATACGCGCCGACATGCACGACCCTTCCGTCGTCGATCACTGCAACCGCCATCCCAACGACCTGCTCGGACGTCATCAACCGCAACGCCTCCGCGTCAATTGCGGCACTGGAGGGAACATCGGCCGCGCGCGCAACGCCCGCCGACAGGGTCACGAACAAACTTACGGCAAACACACAACTTGAAACCTGGCGCACGCTTCCCCCGACACTGGCAGCGGAGAACCTTAACCCCAATTGCAGTTGCGTGTCTTCTCGCTCCGCCCTGGCCTGATCGGCAGATTCGTTACCTTAAACAACATCGGCCCGCGGGGTTGCAGCAACACATCGCCATTGTTCGGCCCGAGCAGGTGGACCGTCGAATTCTGCCCGGCCGCGCGCCCATCGCGAACGGATGGTGTTGGAGCGCCGCTTCCATCGTGGCAAGCGTTTCAAAACGGAGTTTCTCGATCGCAGGCCCGGTCGCGCGCGTCACGCCGTCCCTAAGCAAATAAACACCCTGCTGCCGCCGCAGGAAAACGGCAGCGGAACATCCCGCAACATGCCGCGCGCGATGCGCCCGCTCATCAACCGCGCACCTTCGGCGAACGCCCAACGATAACAGAGCGCCGGCCGCCACAGAGACTCATCGCCAAAATCGTCGATTAGCCGCCGCACAAACCGCACAACCGGATCGCGCGGCACAACCGCGGGCTCGGGGCGAGCTTTCTCGAAATGACGGATGATCAACGTCGTATCGGTCAGTCACGTCCCGTCCGCGCATTCGACCTGCGGCATTTGCAAAACGCCGATCGCCCGCCCGCAATCGCGAAAACTGCGCGTCGTCATTTCGTAGAGCGTGTAGGCGATGCCCTAGGCGCGCAGATACGCTTCGAGCTTTCCGGCGAAGTACGAAAGATCGAGACCGTGAACGACGAGTGTCTCGTGCGTCACGGACATTCAAATTCCTGCTGCAATCTGAGTCAACTTACCGACAGTGTGCATGTTTCGCGCCGTCCCGCTTTTCGCCGCTGGGAGTCTCAGCTTCGAATTTGCCATACCGTCGCCGTAGTGCACGTAGATCTCGCGTGTTCCGAGCCGCATCTCTTCGTTCGCCACGCCCACGGCGTGTTTCAATGCGTTGGCCGGAGGCGCTGCATCGAGGAAAATAACCACGGTCCGGTTGGGCGCCGCCTTCGGAAATGGGTTCGCTTTGAGCACGGCCGCCATCTCGCGCGCCGTGCGCACCACCAGGCCAACGGGCTTTCCCGCATATGCTGCTAGCCGCTCCTCCAGAAGCGACTTGATCCGTTTTTCCGACGCCGCGCTCTCGAACACGACATTGCCGCTGGCGATGTAGGTTTGAACTTTCGCGAACCCGGCAGCGACGCACATCGCCTTGAGTTCCGTCATCGGCAACTTGCCGGTCCCGCCGACATTCACCGCGCGCAGTAGGGCGACGTACGCCGTCAACGCCGCACCTGCGCCACGTAAGGTATCGTCAGATCGAGATCAAAACGGAATCTCGTCATCCGGATCGGCCGAGAAATCGCGCGCCTCGCCGCCGCGTCCGCCAGCCGCAACTTTGCGCGCCGCGCCGCCGCCGCCGACCGCAGCGCCTTCACTTTCGGCGCCGCGC
>JANOFM010000012.1:0-2773 GCA_031413635.1 Alphaproteobacteria bacterium
TCGTAGCCGGTGGCGGCCAGCCATTCCTTGGCGGGCCGGTCGAGTTCGATCGTGATCTTGCGGTCGGCGAGCAGCTTCATCAGGCGGCCGATTTGGATGTCGACGATCTTGTCCATCTGATCGCGGCCCAGGCGGCGGAACAGGATGATTTCGTCGAGGCGGTTCAAAAATTCGGGGCGGAATTTCCCGCGCACGAGTTCCATCACGCCTTCGCGCACAATCGAGGTGTCCTCGCCGTCGGCTTGGCTCGCCAGCAAATCGCCGCCGAGGTTCGAAGTCAGGATGATGACCGTGTTCTTGAAATCGACGGTTCGCCCCTGCCCGTCCGTCAGCCGCCCGTCGTCGAGCACCTGCAGAAGTACGTTGAAGACGTCGTGGTGAGCCTTTTCGACTTCGTCGAACAGGATGACTTGATAGGGACGGCGGCGAACGGCTTCGGTCAAGGCGCCGCCTTCCTCGTAGCCCACGTATCCCGGCGGGGCGCCGATCAGGCGGGCGACCGAGTGTTTTTCCATGTATTCCGACATGTCGATGCGGATGAGCGCGCTGTCGTCGTTGAACAAGAACGCGGCCAAGGCCTTGGTCAGTTCGGTTTTGCCGACGCCGGTCGGTCCCAAAAACAGGAACGAGCCAATCGGGCGGTTGGGGTCTTGCAAACCTGCGCGGGCGCGGCGCACTGCCGAGGAGATCGCATGCACGGCTTCGTCTTGTCCGACGACGCGGGCGCCGATCGACTTTTCCATGCCGAGCAGTTTTTCGCGTTCGCCGGCAAGCATCTTGTCGACGGGGATGCCGGTCCAGCGCGAGACGACTTGGGCGATGTGCTCTTCGGTCACCGCTTCGGTGACGAGGCCCGTCGACTGGTTCTCTTCGATTTTCTTTAGATCTTTTTCGAGACCGGGGATGACGCCGTAGGCGATTTCGCCGGCCTTGGCCAAGTCGCCTTTGCGCTGCGCCAATTCCAAATCGTGGCGCGCCTTGTCGAGCTTTTCCTTGATCGATTGGGCCTGGCCGAGCTTCGCCTTTTCCTGGCGCCAGCGCTGCGTCAGCGAGGCCGATTTTTGATCGAGGTCGGCGATTTCGCTTTCGAGTTTGATCAGGCGGTCTTTCGACGCCTTGTCGGTTTCCTTTTTCAGGGCTTCGCGTTCGATCTTGAGCTGCATCGCGCGGCGGTCGAGTTCGTCGAGTTCTTCGGGCTTGGAATCGACCTGCATGCGCAGCCGGCTCGCCGATTCATCGACGAGATCGATCGCCTTATCCGGCAGAAAGCGATCGGTGATGTAGCGGTTGGAGAGCTGTGCTGCCGCCACGATCGCGCTATCGGTGATGCGCACGCCGTGGTGGAGTTCGTATTTCTCCTTCAGGCCGCGCAGGATCGAGATCGTGTCTTCGACCGTGGGTTCCGAGACGAAGACGGACTGAAAGCGGCGGGCCAAGGCCGCGTCCTTTTCCACGTGCTTGCGGTATTCGTCGAGCGTGGTGGCGCCCACGCAGTGCAATTCGCCGCGTGCGAGCGCGGGCTTCAGCAGGTTCGAGGCGTCCATCGCGCCTTCGGCTTTGCCCGCGCCCACCAGCGTGTGCATTTCGTCGATGAAGAGGATGATGTTGCCGGAGGCCGCGATCACTTCGGTGAGGACGGCCTTGAGGCGTTCCTCGAATTCGCCGCGATATTTGGCGCCCGCGATCAAGGCGCCCATGTCGAGCGCCATTAGTTTTTTCTCTTTCAGCGATTCCGGCACGTCGCCGTTGACGATGCGCAGCGCCAGGCCCTCGACGATCGCCGTCTTGCCGACGCCGGGCTCGCCGATCAGCACGGGGTTGTTCTTGGTGCGGCGCGAGAGCACCTGGATCGTGCGGCGGATTTCTTCGTCGCGTCCGATCACAGGGTCGAGCTTGCCGGTGCGCGCGGCCTCGGTCAGGTCGCGAGCGTATTTTTTCAGCGCGTCGTAGCTTTGCTCGGCGGAGGCCGAGTCGGCGGTGCGGCCCTTGCGCAGGTCGTTGATCGCCTCGTTCAATTTTTGCGGCGTGACGCCTGCGTCTTTCAAAATCTTCGTGGCTTCGGGCGCGGTGCCGATGGCCAGCGATAGCAGCATGCGTTCGACGGTGACGAAACTGTCGCCCGCTTTCTTGGCGATCTGTTCGGCTTCGTCGAGCACGCGCGCGGTTTCGGGCGCCATGTGGAGTTGGCCGGCACCGGCGCCTTCGACGCGGGGCAGTTTCGCGAGGGTTGCTTCGGTGGCCTGAAGCGCGCGCACGGGATCGCCGCCGGCGCGCTTGATGAGACCGGCGGCGAGACCTTCCTCGTCGTCGAGCAGGACTTTGAGCAAATGTTCCGGCGTCAGGCGCTGATGGCCGGTGCGTTGCGCCAGCCCTTGCGCGTTTTGCAGAAACGCGCGGGCGCGTTCGGTGAACTTTTCTAGGTCCATGTCGATCTCTTATCCAAGTTCGTCGCGGCCGGGCTTAAGCCGGCCACCCAGCAGTCGCGCGTCGGCGCGGCGAAGAGACCGTTGCGTTCCGCGACGTATCGCGGCCCCCGCTTTGAGTCTCCCACGCGCACGGGCGTGCGCGCGCTGGGTGGCCGGGTCAAGCCCGGCCATGACGAGTCTTTTTGTTTTTGTTTCGAATTCCACATCCATTTGGGGTGAGATTTTTGCGGTGCAAGGGCTTGAAAATCGACACCCCCGAGCAAACCGTAACAGCGTAACATTGGCTGGCATCCGCCGTTTTTGCCGCAACGAAACCGTAACATGTTACGCTTCATCGATGGGCGCGA
>JANOFM010000013.1:0-3584 GCA_031413635.1 Alphaproteobacteria bacterium
GGAGACGTCGATCGGATTGATGACGTTGAGACCGTTGAGTATGAAGGTGCCTTCGCCCCAGCTGATCACCTGCTTTCCCGCCCGGACGTTGAGCGGTAGATCGCCAACGGTGAAATCGCCGCTGATAAACGCGTCGAGAAGCTGAGCGTCGCGGCCGACCACGTTCGTGACGTTTTCGGACAGGTCGCTTCGTTCAGTATGTCCTCTATCGTTTAAAATAAAATCGTAAAACTCAACGCCGCGAACAAACACCTTAAAATTTTCCCAGCTGATCTGCAGATCGTGGTTCGCTTTAACGTTCGCGCCTGTGAGGTCGCCGGAGTCATAGTTCAGCCGACCATCATCGCCATTGACCGACCCTTCTCGGTTGACGCCAGTGGACAGAATGGAATTCGTCGAGATCGTTCCCGGCAAGCCGGACGATGATGTGGCTGGTGCCTCGCCAAACCCTGAGACAAACCGCTGGTCGATGCGACTGCCGCCGTTGCTCTCGGATAGAAAGTCGGTGTTGCGACCGGCCGTCCTCATCGAGGCGCCCATCGAGACAGTGGTGTCGAAGACGATCGAGACGTCGCCGAATTTGGTTTCGTAGGCTTGCGCGGGGGCGAGGGCGCCCACGAGTGCAATGGCTGCCGCCGAACCGTTCAAGCTCCAACGGACGATATTTTGTTTGGTCATAACGCACTGCCCCTTTTGATCCGATACGCGACTCAATTCGGGTCAAGCCGTCTCTCTTGCGTCCGGTGCACGAGAATCTGCTCTCACAAGGCAGGGGCGGCCACCAACCGGGGGTCGCCTGCCTTTCCCGAGGTAGACCCCAGGACGCGTTAAATTGGTTAATTGGCGGTTAATTCAAACGCCGGCGGTGGCAGTTCGCGCGCGCGCAACCAAAGGTTTTGGCGACTGAATCATTTGCGCCACAATTTTTGGGTGCCACAAACGGCAACGGGAGCCGCTTGGCTCCCGTTAGATGCAGTCGGCTTTTTAGTGTCCCTTTATCAGCCTTCGGGTGCGGCCGGGGGCAGTGGGACGTCGATGTCTTCTTGTCTTGGGGTGAGGGACTGGTCCTTGACGCCGGCCTCGCCGAAGACGAGCAGCTTGTCGGCGCCGTCCTGGATGACCGCGTTCAAGCCCTTGCGGTCGGCGCGGTAGGTGAGGGTGAAGGTTTGGCCGTCGGGGCTGTAAAGCACCTGACCGCCCAGACCGACAAAGACAAGACCGCCGTCGGGCAACTGCAGGCCGCCGGCAATCGACTGGTCGGCGCCATGGGTGTCGAGCCTGGCCCACGTCGTGCCCTTGTCGGCCGAGCGCCAGATGTTGCCGCGCATGCCGGTCGCATAGACCGTGCCGTCCTTGGCCGTCAGACCGCCCCAGAACGAGCCGACATACCCGGTCAGGATCTTGCTCCAGGTCTGGCCCGCATCGAGCGAGCGATAGATCGCGCCCGCCTCGGCCGCCACGAAGAGCGTATTCGCATCGGGGCCTTGGAACATCGCATTCAAGTGGTTCTCGTCACCTTCGGCCGCGGCAAAGGGATCGGCGCCTTCGACCGGCTTGACCGGCGCGGTGACATCCTCGACCGGGGCCGCCGGGGCCGCCGCGGGCTTGGATCCGGCCGGCGGCGGCGGCATCAGGGTCTTGCGCTCGACCCAGGTCTTGCCCGCATTCGTCGTCTCGACCGTGTAGTTGAAGGCACCAACGGCCCAGCCGTGGCTTGCATCCTTGAAGTAGACCGAGAGCAGCGCGTTGTCGCTCTCGCCGCCGCCATATTGCTTGACCCAGTTCTCGCCGCCGTCGGCGGTGTGGATCACGACCGTGTCGTGGCCCACCGCCCAACCCGTCTTGTCGCCGGCGAAGTGCACCGCCGTCAGCGTCACCGTGGTCGGCACCTTCTGGGCCTGGCGCCAGGTCTTGCCGTCGTCGTCGGAGAGCAGGATGTTGCCGTACTCGCCCACCGCCACGATGCGCTTGCCCGCCCGCGTCACGCCCAACAGCAACGCCTCGGTGACAAGCTTGGACTTGACCGCGTTCAGGTTCGGGGGCGCCACCGTCGAGGAAGCCGGCAGCGCCAGGGCCGCCGCCATCACGATCATCGTCACTACGCCAACTGTCCGTCGCATGCGTTGCCCCTCAGAGGTCAGGTATCAGGGATCAGATAAGGCTTCTCTTCAAAAAATAGGGCCGGCCTCCAACTGAAGGAGGCCGGCCCCATGCATTCTAGTCTCAGCGTCTTAACGGACGCCAAGCGAACGAATGGCTTCCGGCGTGTAACGCGCTTCGTTGAGCTCGTCGGCAAAGTAGTTCACCGGCGGCTCCTCGGCCCGCATCGACAAAGCCAGATAACGACCCGAAAGAACGTCGTAGACAACTTCCATCGCGCCCGTGCCGCAATGCGGTACGTGATAGGCGTTGACCATCGGCACTTCCTGAACGCGCCAGAGCTGGCCGCGGCCGTCGTAGTTCTCGGCGTGGCTTACCGTCTTGGCGTCTTCGTCCATGTACATCACGCGACGGGCATAAACGTGGCGCGTGCCCGACTTCAGCTTGGCCTCAACCACGTGAACGCGATGCGGCTCATAGCGGATGACGTCCTGGTTCAAGTGCGTCGGCTTGACCATGTCGGCATACTTCGTATGCAGAATGTCATAGGCGTTGTAGGCGATGAACTTCACCTGACGCTCCTTGAGCGTCCAGTCGTAACGGTCCAAGGCGCCGTTGAAGCCGTCAAACGCATCGGACGTCGACATGGCGTCCGTGTTCGTGCCCGGATTGTCGTAGGCGATGTCGGGCGCGCGGCGGACACGGCGCGTCCCCGGGCTGTAAGACCAGGCCTTGCGCGGCTCAACCGCCGAGTTGATCGATTCGTGAACCAAAATCACGTTGCCGGCCAACCGCGCCGGCGAGATCGTGTTGGCGATGTAGAGCAAACCGATGTTGTTCAGCGTGTCGGAGCTCTTCACGGACGGATTGGCGTAACGGAAAATCGCCTCGTCCTGAACCGAGATCAGATTGTACGAACCGTTCGATTGAACAGGAGCCGCCGCAAACTGACGCGTCGTCTTGTAGCCGCGGTAGGAAAACCGCTTGTCCATGATCAGTTCCATGGCGTTGTTGACGATCGGGAACGGCATGCCGACCGTGAAGTTCGATATCCCGTCGCCGTCGGCCGACAACGACGCATTCGTCGCGTTGGCCTTCAGAGCCGCGTAAACATATTCCGGCAGCGCACAGGTCCGGCGCGACTGGTAGACCTTCATCTTGTACGAACCGTACTTCTTCAGAAGGGCCTTGTAGCCGTCCGTCAGATATTGGTCGTACTGACCGGCGTTGGCCCCCGTCACCGTGAACTTCGCCTGATCGCCCGGAAACGGATTGGGTAAATTGTCCGTCTTGGCGTTGAACTTCACTCCCGCCGGCGGAGCCGACAAACCGCCGTCCCACGCCGGGATCATACCGTCAGGCGAACCCGCACGTTCCGATCCCATCGGCGTCAGATCCTTGCCCAAACGAGCCGCCTGATCCGCCGATACCTTCGCCATCGCACCGCCCGCCGTCGCCATTACCGCGACAGCTGCCGCCGTCAT
>JANOFM010000014.1:0-1653 GCA_031413635.1 Alphaproteobacteria bacterium
CGACCCGCGCTATCGCATGACGGTGCTCGGCGGCGCCATTACCTCGTGGGACGACAACTGATGCTCGTCTCCGGCCGCGATGCGCTGTCCTCTGTCGAAACCGCCATCAACGATGTGCGCACGAACGAGAACCGTCTAACCGCGGTTTTGCAGTCAGCGACCCAAGAAGGCGAGCGCCAACGCAAACAACTGGCCGACAGTTTCCGCGCGCTGGCGCTCGTGCGCCTCGACGCGCTGATACGCAACGACGTCGTGGGCGAACTCGACGCCGCCGAACGCCGCGCCCTCGACCTCCTGCGCACGCATAAAGCGCGGCTCGATCAACTCCTCATCCGCCATGGCGGCGCGCAAAGCGCCGTGATCGCCACAGAGGCCGATCACCGCGCCAAGACCGCGGCGGTCGAGGCCGCCGGCGAACCGATCAAAACCCTGCAAGCTCGAATCGAAAAGCAAATGGCGGCCGACCCCGGCTGGACCGCGCAACGCGCCCGAGTCGACGAAACCGCCAAGATCGCCAATGCCGGCGATGCCAAGGCTGACCAAGCCGAGGCCGATCTCGCAGCCAAGCGCAAACCCTACGAAGCCGAACCGCTGTTCATGTATCTGTTGAAGCGCGGCTTCGCGACGCCCGCACATAAGGCGGGAAATTTCGCCCGCTTCTTCGACCGCAAAGTGGCAGCACTAGTCGGTTACGACACCGCGCGCCCGAACTACATGTCGCTGAACGAAATCCCCGTGCGCTTGCGCGAACACGCGAACGAACTGGTCAAACATGTCGAAGACGAGGACCAAAAACTCGAACAAATCGAACGCACCGCGTTGATGGAGGCTGGCATCCTTCCGCTCGAAACCAAACTGGTCACCGCCCAAGCCGAACTGAAAGCCGCGACCGACGCCCTGGCCAAGACGCAGGCGACGCTTGCCGTTCTCGATCAGGAACGAACCAAACTCGTCGACGAAGGCGACCGTCGCGCCCATGACGAGGCGCTCGCGGTGTTGACCCAAGCGATCGCGCGCGAAAATCTGCAAACCATGTACCGCGAAGCGCGCACCACCCACACCCCCGACGACGACCGCCTGGTGCAGCAGATCGAGCAGACCCAAAACGCCGTCGCCAAAGCCGAAGCCGAGATCGGCAAGATTCGCGACGAAGCCCGCGAAATCGCACGCCGACGCGGCGAGCTCGAAGGCGTGCGCGACAATTTCCGCCGCAAGCAATACGACGGCCCCGACCGACAATTCGACGTCGACAAGAACATCGTCGGCGACTTGATCAGCGGCATCATCCAGGGCGCGATCCAAGGCGCCGTGCTATGGAGCACCTACGAACGCGGCTACCGCCAAGGCAGCAACAAAGACTGGAGCGGCGGCTTCGGCGGCGGCTCAAGCTCAGGCCCCCGCTTCCGCTTGCCGTCATCCTCGTTCCCGAAAATCGGCGGCCGCTCGGGTGGCGGATTTCGGACGGGTGGGCGGTTTTAGCGTCGCTCAGGGAATGAGAAGAACCCGCCCCACCGCCTTGCGACTCTCGATATAGTCGTGCGCCGCTGCCGCGTCCTTGAGCGCGAACGATTTGTCGATCACGACCTTGAGTTTGCCCTTGGCCGCGTCGTCGATGTGACGCTGGATCATGTCGTGCGCGCGATCCGTCATGAT
>JANOFM010000015.1:0-18774 GCA_031413635.1 Alphaproteobacteria bacterium
ATCGGCGGCGGCCAGATTCAAGGCTGCCAGTAATCAACGCATCGCGCAAACACGCCACAGTATTGGGATTTAAGGGGTAGACGACATGAACGGTCACCAACGTAACAAAGCGGGCCTCCTCTCGCGCGTGTCCAGCATCGCAATCATCGCGGCGGCGGGCGCATTCGGTGCCACGCAACAAGCGCAAGCGGATTGCGGCGGCGCGGCCGGCACATTCGACGTGCCGGTCGAGGGCACAACGGTCAACGTCGACAGTACTTGCGTGACTGTTTCCGCGGACGTCGCCGGCAACGTCGTGAACAGTGCTCTAGTTGGCGATCCGGGCGCGGGCTTCATTCCGTTCGAAGTCTACAACGACATCGTCGGTCAGCTAACCAACGACGGCAACATCTTCGGCGGCGTCGGCGAAGATGGAGCGCTGACGATCCGTCAAGGCGCGACGATCACCAACGGAATCCTCAATAACGGTGTCATCACCTCAACCACTGGAAACGGCATTCAGATTGGCGACGGAAGCGAAGGTGGTGATGGCTACATTCAGAACGGAATTACGAACACCAACAACATCACCTCCGGCAGCGGCTATGGGATCGCTGCGCTATACGGCACGTTGACGGGCGGACTCACCAATCAGTTCGACAATCAGGCATCGACCATCAGCGGCGGAGCCGCCGCAATCTATATCGCCGGAACATTCACAAGCTGGGATGGCGGCATCCGCAATTATGGCCAAATCTCGGGCGCCAACGCCGCGATCAGGGTGGGCGACGGGGGCGACGACGGCAACGTCACCTTTGGCGGCGGCATTTTCAACTATTCCAGCGGTGTCATCGACAGTGCGAACGGTCCGGCGATTGTCATCACCAACGACGTCACGAATTTCAGCGAAGGCATTACGAACAACGGTGTGATCGAGGGCGGTACCGACGCGATCGTCATCCAGGCCGACCAGTTTGGCGGCGGCCTTTATAATAATTACGGCGCGTCGATTGTCGGGTCGAACGGAGATGGCGTCAGGGCGCAAACGAACTGGACCGGCGACTTCAACAACCAGGGTGTCGTCACCGGCACCGATGACGGCTTTGACTTCAATGGCGGCGAGGGAAGTTCCTTCAACGGCAGTGTTATCAACGCAGGCAACCTCTCGGGCGGAAACACCGGCGTCGAAATGTTCGTGGGTTCCTTCCGGGGCAACGTCACGAACTCGGGTTCGATCGACGGCGGCGAGGGTAAAGGCCTCATCATCGAGGCGACGAATACGCTTGAGGGGCTGGGTGGTGAGGGCTCAATCGCTTCAATCACCAACACGGGGACCATAACGGGCCAATCCACGGCACTGTCGATCATCGGCGGAACGGTCAACGCAAATTTCACAAACAACAGCAGCGATCCCGGATTTCTGCCGCCGGGCGTCATTTCGTCGGACACCGGCATCGGCGTCCTGCTCGCGGCGGACGGCACGTGGACTGGAAACGTCACCAATGACGGTTCGATCCATGGTGGCGACATTGGCATGGTGATCGGCGCGACGAACGGCGACGGTTTCAACGCGGTCACGGACAACTTTAACGGCACGGTCACCAACAACGGTCAGATCACTGGCGGCGATACCGGTCTCTATGTCACCGCAGAGTCGTTCACGGGCAACATCGACAACGACGGAACGATTACTGGAGGGAATTTCGGCGTTCGGGTCCAAGGATTTGGCGGTGAATACGCAGGCGAGTGCTCGGAATGCATGTACGGGGCTGCCGGATCGTTTGACGGTACGATCACAAACAGCGGCTCGATTGATGGTGGCGAGGTCGGCCTCTTAGTTTCCGTCGGAGATTTCGAAGGCGACATCACCAACAGCGGCACGATCACCGGCGGCACGGGCGTCGTTTTCACAGGCGCGTCGACCGACTTCATTTTCGCCAACAAAGGCTCATTCGAAGGTACCATCACGAACACAGGCCGGATCGTGGGCGATACGACAGGGCTCCGCATTTCGTTCGACTCGATCACCGGCGACTTCGTCAACGGCGCCGGCGGTTACATCGAAGGCGGCGTCGATGGCGCCGTCATCAGCGCGAACACCATCACCGGCAACATTACGAACAACGGCACGATCATCGGCGGCGACACGGACACCGGCCTTCACATCGTCGCCGGCAGCATGGTGGGCGACATCACGAACAATAACTACCTCTCCGCTCCATCGAATGCGCTGCACATTGACATCGGCACGTTGACCGGCGAGGTCGTCAACACCAACACCGGCACGATCGAGGCGACTAACCCCGGCGCAACGGCGGTGTTGCTCGAAATCGACAATGGAACGACGTTCACCAACGACGGAACCATAACCGGGGATGTACGGCTGAACGGCGCCACGGCCGTTTACAATTTCGTCGGAACCGGCGGCGGCATCGAAGGTGACTTAATCGGTCAAACGGTCGGGACCATCAACAACGACATCATCACCGTTCAAAGCGGCGTCCACTATTTTGTTGATGACGGCGGCGAAGGCTTGAGCGCCGCGAGTAACTTCACCTCGTTCAACGTAGGTTCCGGCGGCACCGCGGTCATGGGCGCGCAGGCGGTCGGCGACGAGTATGGCACGGGCTACAGCTTCGTTAACGTCGACAACGTGAACGTCAACAACGGCGGCACGCTCTATATCGACAAAGCGACGACGCTCGATGTCGACGGCAACTACACCCAGCAACCGGGTGGTACGCTCATGTTTTATTTGGGTGCGCCGGGCGGCGAGGGCTTCGAGGATCTGACGGGCACGCAAGTGGCGGACTCCGGCGACTACGGTCAAATCCTTGTGGACGGCACGGCGACGCTCGACGGCACGATCGCGGCGTTCCTCGACCCCGCCTTCGGCTCGGCGAGCCCCGGTCTCACGGAGGTTCAATACAACGACGTCATCGTCGCGGATGGTGGCATCCTGGGCGATTTCGATTTTACGGCGCTGATCGCGAATAACTCGTTGTTCGAGCTCAGCAGCATCATCGACGGCGACACTGTCGACTTGCGCGTCCTGCGCTCGTCGCTGGGCTCGATCGCCGCGGCCAGCAACATCGTCAACACCGGCGATCCGTTCGACGCCAATATCGCCGGTCGCGCGAGCGGCGGCGGTTGCGGCGTGGCGGGCTTCGGGTGGTGCGTCAACCAATACGCCGCGAACGAGCCCGGCGCCACGTCGGTCGTGACCGACGCGACGCCCGGCGAAGATCCGTTCGCATGGCTGCGCAGCGGCTCTCGCCGTGTCGGCGAGACGGCGGTATGGGGCAGGGCGGTCGGCGTTTGGGGCCAAACCGACGGCGATGCGTTGCGCCCGGGCACCGACTTCTCGCTCGGCGGCGCCATCGCCGGCGTCGATCATGTGTTCGCGCCGCTGCTGCTCGCGGGCGCCGCGGTGCAGTGGACGACGACGGACGTCGACTTCGATTTGTCGACCGGCGACGCTACGGTCGACAGCCTTGAGGTCGGCGCTTATGCCTCCTACGGCGACGCGCGTTTGTTCGTGAACGCGAACGTCAGCTACATTTGGCACGATTTCGAGGTCAACCGCGTCACCGGCCCGAATCGTGCGCGCGGCGACTACAACGGCGACACGTTCTCAGCCTATGTCGAGGGCGGCAAGTCGTTCCAGACGGACGGAGGCCTGCGCATTCAGCCGCTGGTGGCCGTGAGCTACTCGCACTTGGAGACCGACCCCTACACCGAAGCCGGCACCGGCACGCTGCTGAACGTATCGGACGCGAGCCTCGACGCGCTGAAGAGCATGATCGGCGCGCGCTTCGCCTATTCGTTCACCACAAGCGCGGGCCGCAGCATCGTCCCCGAGGCTCGCATCCTCTGGTCGCACGAATTCATGGACGACCGCTCGTCGCACTTCGTCGACCCGGTTGGCGGGGCGGTCGTATGGACGCCGGTGGAGGGCGAGAAGTTCTCGCGCGACACGCTGGTGCTGGGTGCAGGACTTAACGCCTCGCTGTCGGCCTCGACGACACTGTTCGTCGACTACGACGCCGGCCTGAACTCGGACATCACCACACACACGGTTTCGGCCGGCTTACGCACGCGCTGGTAAATAACTATCGTCCGGCTGTCCGGCTGTCCGGTTGAGGTTGATGACACAAAATCTTCGTCATCACCGGCCTTGAGCCGGTGACCCAGCCGACTCGCGTCGGCGAGACGGAGAGACTCTTCGCGTTTCTAAGCAGAGCGCCATTGCGCCGCGCGGACGCGCGACGGCTGGGTGGCAGGGTCAAGAGCCCTGCCATGACGAGTATTTTTGCACGTGAGTTGAACCCGACAGCTGTGGCTCAAGGCCGGTGAGTGCGGGCCGTTTTGTTACTTCGCCCAATCCGGCAAAGCCGGCGCTTTCGTCAACGCGTCGAACAGATCCCGCCATTCGGGATTGTCCTTCTAGATCAGATCGAGCTTCCACTTGCGCGGCCAGCGTTTGATCGACGTTTCGCGCTGAATGGCGTTCTCGATTCGACCGTGCGGCTCGCACCAAACGAGCACACATACGCCGTACGTTCGCGTGAATGTGGATGCGACGCCCGCCTTGTGATCCGCCACGCGGCCGATGAGATTGTTGGTGACGCCCGTATAGAGCGTCCCGTTGCGCCTGCTGGCGAGGATGTAGACCCACCCACCATAGTCGCGCACGTCGCGAGCCTCCGAAAAACCGCGCCCGACAGCTCGTCAAAGCCGTTCATCGTGGCACGCCCGTTCGGTTCAACTCAAATGCAAAAAAACTCGTCATGGCCGGGCACTTGACCCGGCCACCCAGCCGGCTCAAGGCCGGCTCGCGCCAGCGAGACTCGGCGTTACTTCAAGTAGAGCGCCATTGCGTCGCGTGGACACGCGACGGCTGGCTGGCAGGGTCAAGCCCTGCCATGACGATATTTGGTCAGAACCGCATCAAGTGCCCGAGACGCACCGACATCTGCGTCGTGCTTGAGCGGTAGTGATCGCCGTTGATCAACTCGCCGCTTTCGCCCAGCGCCACGAACAATTCCGACCCCGGCGCAAATTCCCAGCGATAGCGCGACGACAGGCCGAACGCCTCCGAGATGTTGTCGTACTGCACCTGCGTGCGCAGTTGCATGTCCGGCGTGAAGTTCACGGTCAAATTCAACGCATAGATCTGAATCTCGACGTCCCCCGTCGGCAGCGTGATGTTGAAGAACTGATGCGACGCGCCGATGTCCCACGTCGAATCCGGCCGCCAGGTGACATTGGCGGAGGTGCGGAACATCGTGCCGTCGTACCAGTCGCAGCAGCGAATTTCGAACGTCCCCGAAATCGGCCGCCCGATCGAAGTCTCGAAATTGACGAACACCGCGGACCACTCGTACTCGCCCGCGGGCACAAGGACGTTGCGCGGCAAGAAGAACGGGGCCGGCACATATTCGTAGTCGTTGAAGATGTTGACGAACGCGAGGTCGGTGTCCTGCGTCATGCCGCCGAACCAGGCGCCGTTCTCGCGCGTCTCCAACCGGTCGTCGAGGTCGGTGACGAACGTGTACCAAGTCCCGGCCTCGAACCAGCGCACCCACGAATCCTTCGGACGTCCGCGCCAAACGAAATTGCCGTCGTAATAGCGGATGGCCGGCCGGTTGACGAAGCCGAGGGCGGGCGCGAAATTTTCCCCCACCTCCTTGAACTGAAACCGTGTGCTGAACGGCTCGTTCGGATAGGAGATTTGCGCGCCGAACGTGTCGTCGTCGCCGAACGCGCTCGAGAAGCTTCTTTCGTAGAAGAAGTCGGCTTGAAACGTGTCGCCGTCGAACCACGTGGAATTGCGGTACTGGAAGTCGCCGCCCGCGACCGTGTTTTCGGTCTCGCCCGTCGGATCGCCGTTCGTGAACACGATGCCGATCTCCGATTGGTCGAAGATGGCCTGCGTGATCCGCGCCGCCGACAAGATTTGATTGTCGCTGGTTTCGGTGCCGGCCGTGTCGACGATCAAGGCGCCGACCCCCAGACCGCCGATCTGTCCGGAGAGTTTACCGCCCGCGACGATGTCGACCGGCAACCCGTTCACCAGCCCGATATTGCGCGAAAAGAACGGCCGTCCGTTGACGTCGTTGTTGAGGTTGTTGCCGCCGAACTCGAAGACGGACGCATCTTGAAGGAAGAAGTCCCGCGACTCGGGAAAGAACAACCCGAACCGCCCGGTATTGACTTGGCGCTGGTCGAGCGGCGTGTCCGAGAAATCGGTGTTGAACGTCAGCGTCCCCGTCAGCGCCGGCGTGATTTTATAGAAAAGATTGCCCGACGGCTCGAGCGTGATGTCGTCTTCGCGTGGCGCCTGCCATTCATGCTTGAAGCGCAGGTTCACGAACGGCTGAATGTCGAGCCCGAGGCCCTGGGCCGTCCCCGCGATACCGGTCAGCGTGCCCGAGCGCGAAATATCTCGCGACGAACGCTGGTTGTCGATTTGCGCCCAGCGGATCCGTTCGCCCTTGCGCCGGATCAGGCGAAAGAGGTCGAACCCCCAATCGCCGTTCGCCACGTCGTAGGAAATGCTGCGAAACGGGATCGCCACCTCCGCCGTCCAGCCGTCCTCGATGAGCCGCCCGTGCGCGTGCCAGATCGTATTCCATTCGAGCAGGAAATTGTCGTTGTTTTCGACCAAGGCATCGGCGCGCGCGCCGAGCGCGTTGACTTCGAACACATAACCGTCGCGCCGCGACTTGTAGGGATCGAGATAAATGCGCACCAGATCGTCTTTGGACAGATCTCCGTCGCGCGCTTTGACCGACGCCTTGATCAGATTGGGTTCGCGGTCGAAGGCATGGATCGAGAAGTAGATATTGTCCTCGTCGTAAAGAACGCGAATCTCCGTTCGCTCGCTCGCGGACGCGCCTTCCGTCGGCTCCAGCTGATAGAACTCGTCGAGCACCGGCGCCTTCGCCCACACCGCGTCCGAAATATCGCCGTCGAGCTTCGGCGCTTGGGCGGCCTCGATGCGCGTTGCCTTCGCCGACGGCTGATAGGTCGCGAAATCGCGCGCGGGTGTCCCCGCATCGTCCGCCGCGCCGGCGCTTGCCGCGCAAAACGCGGACGCAATTGTAGCGAGCGCCGCCCATGGCGACGCAAACGAAAACCGAGTGCGCATTTTCCCCCGCAACCCTCCGTGTACAGACAAGCACGATGGCGCGGACACACACCCGTTAAATCTCGGAGAGGCGTTTCACGAACGGGTGAGAGAATGGTTTCCAAATCGAGTTAAGCTCGCCACAATCCCATCGCGGTGTGACGGCGCAGCTTAAGCAAGATCAATTTCCGGTTGCCGCCCCCAGTGGTTAATCTGCTATAAGGGGAACGTCCGTTTGGGGGACGATCAGTCTGCATTGGCGCCGGGGGGCCCAGTCATGGGATCGCTGATTCTGTTCGCGTTGGGCGTGGCGGCGCCCCTGGCGGCTGCATTCGCCGTTCTTTGGATCGACGAGAGCCGCCGCTCCTACTTCAAATTGCGCGTCGAACGTCTGGCCCAAGACAACCGTGGGTTGAAATTGGCGCTCGGCGCGCGAAGCGACTTTCCCGTATCAACCGAAGCCGAACGGCGCGAGATCAACACGCTCGCCATTCAGCTCGCCGAAAATGGCATATTGCTCGAATGGCTCCGCCTGGGCGCCAAGGCGCCGGGCGACGCCGCCGCGCAATTGCTCGGCGTCGGCCCGCAGGACGCCGCCCGCCTTCAGCAAACGATCGCCGACTGGGGCGCCCAAGGCGTGGTGGTGGCGCTCGATCAACTGAAGGAGCGCTTGGCCTCCATCGCAGAGATGGAAATGATTTGGGCCGATCCACACGCGACTGTCGAACGCGACCCTTCGCTCATGCTCGGGCGCGCGATGTGGACGTTCGAACCAGAATTCGTCGTCGGCGAGGGGCACTATTCGGTCGATCCGCGTTTCGGCGCTATCGCCAAACCCATAGCCGGCGCGGGCCTCTCGCCGGCCCAACAAGGCAAGGAAGGCGAAGCGACGCTTGTCGTCGAGCTTAAGAGCGCGCGCATGACCATCGGCGCCGACCAGCAACTGCAAGCCTGGAATAACGTGCGCGAACTTATTCGCGACGGCAGCATCCGCGAACGCGACCCCGTCGACGTCTATGTCGTGGGCGGCGCGGTCGACGAATTGGACGGCAACCCGCGCATCGAGGGCCGCCATCGCAATGTGCGTATTACCTCATTCGATTACGGCCACCTGATCGCGCGCGCCAAACGCCTCACCTTCGGCCTCTACGACACTCTCAAGGACGGCGCGCCGTTCCTGCGCCAACACCGCGAAGACATCGCCGCCGCCCAACACGCCGACACGGGTCAAACGGCAAACGAGGCAGCAGTGCCCGCCGCGGAACCTGACCACGTGCGCCATATCGAAGAGCCCGACACGTCCCGCCGCGGCGAATACGATGGCGAGCGCATCACGATCGGTCAGCGGAAAATTTTCGGTCGGTGACGGACGCGCGCTACCGTCTTCACGACTTCGTCCACGCCCACTTGCCGGAACTCGCCGATCTTTGGATCGCCGCATGGAACAAGGCGATGCCGTCGATCGACTTCGAGACGCGCCGCATCTGGTTCGCCGATCGGCTCCAGGCGCTGCGCGACGGCGGCGTCGCGGTCACCTGCATCTTCGACACGACGAACGGCGACATGGCGGGCTTCGTCACGCGCGATCCGAATTCGGGCCACATCGACCAAATCGCGGTTGCGCCCAACCACTGGGGCTCGAGCGCCGCCGCTCAACTGATCGCCGCCGTCAAAGCCGGCGCTCCGGGCCGCCTCACGCTCGAAGTCAACCAAGACAATGCCCGCGCCATCCGCTTCTACGAAAAGCAAGGTTTTCGCCGCTCAGCTGCCGGCGCGAATCCGACGTCGGGGCTAAAGACGTGGACTTACGATTGGCTCCAGCGCTGAGACGCCTCAGGCGCTCCGCGTCGCCTTGATCAGCGTCTCGAAATCGACCCGCGCGATCGGTTCCAGCGTCTTGATCAATTTGCCGGCCTGCTCCGAGGCCTCGACCAAGACGTCGAACCCGCCGTCGCGCAGCCTGCTCTGGTCGCTCTTGCGCGCCACCAGATGGTCACGCTGTTCCCGCGGCATCGCGGCATTGATCTTCAGTTCCGTTTCGATCTGACCGACCTCCTCCGCCGATTCGAGCGCGCCTTCGACCCCCATCGTGGTGCGCAACAGCGTAACGTGGATGCGCGCGCGCAGGGCGGGATCGCGCAACTCGAACAGGCGCTCGCGGTTGCGGTCGTAGACGTCGAGTTCGCGCCGGATCATGCGCAGCAGCCGCATCGTCACCGGCCCGAACGGATCGCCGATGCCGCGCGCGCGGGAGGCCGCACCCACGGTCACGCCCAACAGAGCCATGATCTCGCCGAAGAACAGCGCCGCTTGCCGCTCGCGCCGCTTGGAATCGACCCGGTGCTCGATTTGGCTAGCGACAAACCCGGCCGCGGTCGCAAGCACGGCGCCCGCGACGATCGCGCCAAGCGTATCGAGGTTGGAAATGAAATCGAACGATTCCGCGCGCACGGCCATGACGAATCCGAAGGTTGAGATGATTGGCGCACGACACTACAACCAAGACCGGCGGCCCGCGAGCCAAGACCTTGCCCCCGCAATCTCTTGGGGTTAATAAGGCCCCGCCATTGGGGAATCGTCTAATGGTAGGACTGCAGACTCTGACTCTGCCTGTCTAGGTTCGAATCCTAGTTCCCCAACCAGCCCGCGCCGTATCGCGCGCAAGGCACCGCACGGCGCGCCGTCTCGATGCGAGACGAAGTACGAACAATTTTATAACGAAACTTACCGGGTCCTTAACGCCGTGCTGCAAGACTCGCCGGTTCCTCGAAGGTGAAGGACGCACCCATGAACGTCGATGCAGCTGCCGCCTACACCCAAGCCCAAGATGTTCGCGCCGCTAAGAACAGCGACGCCGACGCCAAAGCTCAGGAACGCCGCGCCCGGAACGACGGCGACCAGGCCGCCGCTGCCGCCAAGGCCGCCGACGCCCGCGCCGAACGAAAGCTCGATGTCCGCGCCTGACACCATCGACGCAAGCGCGCTGATCGCGTAGCGTGCCGCGCGACGCAAACCACGCGTCCGCTCCCACGCAAAGAGGCATCACATGGCCAAAGGTCAAATGCGCAGCAACCGCGAGAAGAAGAAGCCGAAATCGACCACCAAGACTCAAAAGTCGGCAGCCGCGGCAACCACGCCGTTCCCCGCCAAGTCCCAGCCACCGGCCAAGAAGCGCTAGGCAGTTTCTCCGAACGCGCAAAGTTCGAGTTCGCCGATTGCCTGCATCAGGTCGAGATAGCGCGCGGTCCATACCGCATCGCCGCGCTTCTCGCCGTGCGCGCACATCTCGCAGGTGTGCGCCGTACAGATCGGACGAAGATGGGCCGCGGCCGTGCACCCGTCGTCGCCCATCAGGGGCAAGGCAGGGTGCCACGTCGCGGCCAGATCGACCTGCCAATGCGACTGGGCGAACTCGATCGCGATCAAGCAATACCGCTCTTCGCAGCACGAGCGCGGTCGCGCGCACGCCCCCGAACATTCGCCTTCGGTGTGCCGTGCGAGCTGCGCGTAAAGCTCGATCAAGCGCGCGCGCATCGTCTCAGGATAATTCGCTCTCGCGCACGACCAACTCGCGCCCGTCGCGATTGTCTTTGACGCGATACTGATACTCTTGGCCCTCCGCCGGCATCTGGCGCGTAACCTTGTAGACCCCCGTGGGCGTGCCGCGATGATGGATGTCGGCCTTCATGTTCACGGTCTCGCCGATCTTGAAGCGGTGCGAACGGGCGGTGACGTCGGTCATGGCTGATCTCCTAAGGCGGCAACGGACATGTTCGTGCCGCAAAGCCGCTGGGGCCTACGTCGCGCTATCCAATTGCCGATTGTGGTGCTGGTTCGGACCGGGTCTTTCGCCCGGCAACAACGAACCGCGCCAGCTATAGGCCATCGCGGCAGCGGGCGCCAGCGCTCACTCTTCCGCGGCAAGCCTCGCGACCAGCGGCTCCAGCGTCCGCGCCCACACGTAGTCGTCGACCGCGCCCACATGCTTGAAGCGAATGCGCCCCTGTTTGTCGACGACGAACGTCTCCGGCGCCCCGGTGACGCCGAGGTCGATGGCGGTGCGCCCTGTCGCGTCGTCGGCGATGACGGCGTAAGGGTTTCCGAGCTCCTCGAGCCACGCCTTCAGTTCGTCGGGCTTGTCCTTCCATGCCAGACCCACGATCGTCATACGCTTGTCGGCCGCGAGTTTCAGCAGCACCGGATGCTCGACCCGGCAGGTGATGCACCACGAGGCAAACACGTTGACCAGGCTGACCCGGCCCTTGAACGCGCCGCTCGCCACCCGCGCTCCGTCCTGCCCGAACGCCGGTAAGTCGAACGCGGGCAGCGGCCTGTCGATCAAGACGGACTTCAGCGTCCGCGGATCCTGCGTCAAACCGAACGCAAAATAGGCCGCAAGCACCAACAGCAAAAACAACGGAACCGTCGAAAGCCAACGCGCGCGCATGAACGCCTGGATACGCGAGCGGGGCCTCAAGATCAATCAGGCGCGCAGCGAGGCGATCGGCCCTTCGATCTCCATGCGCTTGCGATAATCCGGGTCGATGAAGCGCTACTTGACGCGCCTGTCCATGCCCACCACGAACGTCGCGGGCTGGGGAGCGGAAATATTTCCACAAAGAGCTCCCCGCCGGTCACCCTTGGCAACCGCTCCGCGCACTGAAAGAGTGGTGGCGATAAGGCCTCGGGGATCCTCATGAAAGACTTTTGGCTCGCGCTTGCCACATGTGCGCTTCTCATTACGTCCATCGCCCACGCCGCCCCCGGCGATCGCGCGCGCCTTCTGGAGGGTGCCGCGGCGGCGAGGCTTTCGCCGGCCGAACTCGACGAAGAACCCGTGGGCTATCTTGCGTCGGGCGCGCTCGACCTTGTCGCCATCATGTCCCCGCCTCCCGCACCCGGCAGTCCGCAAGACGCGGCCGATGTCGCCGCGCTGAAGCTGGCGATGCAGGCCGCGCCGGCGCGTTGGGCGCGCGCGCTGGCCGACGATGCCTCCGTCTACGACCGCTTCGAGAAGGAGTTCGGCCTGCCGCTTGCGCGCCGCCACCTGCCGCGTTTGATCCGCTTGCTCAATCGCGTCTCGGCCGACGCGCTCGCGGCCGGCGCCGACGCGAAGAAACTTTATCCCCGACCGCGTCCGTTTCAGCGTTTCGCGCTCGCCCGCGTTTGCGGCGATGCCGTGCCGCCCAAGCCGGATGTAAGCCCCACGACCGGCACGTCCTACCCCTCGGGCCACGCCGCCCTTGGCTGGGCGACCGTCATGGTGCTGATCGAGGTCGCGCCCTCTCGCGCGCAACAGCTGCTCCTACGCGCCGTCGACTACGGCGAAAGCCGCGTCGTCTGCAGCGTCCATTTCCCGAGCGATATCGAGGCCAGCCGCAAACTCGCCGGCGCCCTCGTGGATCGTCTGCTCACGGTCCCCGAATTCCGCCGCGACGTGGCCTGCGTCAAAGCAGAACACCGCGCCGTGCTCTCCGGCGAGAAAAGCGAAGACCAGCCCGCGTGTCAGTGAACGGTTCCCGCCCTGACTTGAACGATCGCAAATCGCCCCGCCCTCTGGTGGCCCAGTTCTGCTTTGCCATCCGGCCCAAAATTTGATCAAGTCGGACCCGTGGAGAAATGCACATGCGCGTTCCGTCGAGTCTGATTGCAACCTTCGGTCTGGCGCTCGCCATTTTCGTCGCCGGTCAAGCGATCGGCGCCGACAAAAAGCCGACCTCCGACAAACCAAAATCGCGCGAAGAATGGGTCGAGCGCGTCACCGTCATCGGCCAGCGCGGCAACATCCGCGATTGGCTGACCAACCACACCTTTCGCGGCACCGAAGGTTTCGCCGACGGCTCCGCCCCGTCCGACGTTCAATCGCGCAGCGAATATTCCTGGCAGGTCTATTACGCCGCCAACGGCAAGCTCGAAGCCCATTTCCGCAAACTCGGCGCCCGGGTGCCGCACGGCCCCATCGAAGAGCTCGACTACGTCGAGTACGGCACCTGGCGCGTAGACGAGGAAGGCGACCTTTGCCAGACGATCCCGAAGGTCGGGTGGGGCGTTGAGGTTTGTTTTTACATCATACGCCGCGGTGCCGCGATGGCGCTGTATTACACACGCTGCGGCGCCTTCAACCGCTGCTACACCGGCCGCCTGGGCCCCGCCGGCGAAATCTTCCCCGGCAGGGTTTTCACGCGCTGATTTCCGCCACATTTGCAACAGGGGCGGGGCCGGAAACGCCGTCAGTTGCCGGTTTACACATGCGTGCTAGACTGGCTGTTGAACTGACACACAAAGACTGTGTGCGGCCGCGCTCGAAGGGCGGGGCGACGCACCGGTCTTAAAGCCAAGTGAGATTTGCCCCGTGGCGCAAGATTCGCGTGGGGCGCAGCGTGACGGCCCGTCCCAGACTTCCGGGGCAGGCTACCCGGCGCCGGGCGTGCGCCCGGGTCATATCTATGCTGCGCTCGATCTCGGCACGAACAACTGCCGGCTACTGGTCGCCAAACCCGAGGCGCACGGCTTTCGCGTCCTCGACTCGTTTTCACGCACGGTACGCCTCGGCGAAGGTCTGTCCCAATCGGGCGAACTGTCGGAAGCCGCCATCCTGCGCGCCATCGAAGCGATCCGCATCTGCGCGATCAAGATGCGCAAACGCGGGGTCACCAGCGCGCGCGCCATCGCCACCCAAGCTTGCCGCACCGCTCGCAACGGCCCCGACTTCATCAAGCGCGTCGCCGAGGAAACCGGCCTGCACTTCGACATCATCCCGCCCGCCGAAGAAGCGCGCCTTGCCGTGCGCGGCGTCACGCCTCTGCTCGACCGCACTGAAGCAGGCGCCCTCGTCTTCGACATCGGCGGCGGTTCGACGGAATTGATTTGGCTCGACCTGCGCGAGCGTGCGCGACCGCCCAGGATCATGCGCTGGGGCTCGATGCCGCTCGGCGTCGTCACGCTCGCCGAGAAATTCATCGGCCGCCTCGACGAGCCCGGCGCCTATGACGAGATGACCGCCGAAGTCAAAACACAGCTCAAGGCGATTCCAGGCCTTGCGTCACCGGGTGCTCATCCCGCAGGCGTCTTCCACATGCTGGGAACCTCGGGCACCGTGACCACGATTGCCGGCATCCACTTAGGGCTAGAACGCTATGAGCGCGCCAAGGTCGACGGTCAATGGCTCAAGCGCGACGACATCCTGCGCGTTATCGCGCAACTGAAAACCATGAACCTCGAGGCCCGTGCCGCGCACCCTTGCGTCGGCGTCGATCGCGCCGAACTGGTGATCCCGGGCTTGGCGATCTTCGAGGCGATCTTCTCGCTATGGACGCCGCCGCGTTTGCGCGTCGCCGACCGGGGTTTGCGCGAAGGCATGTTGCTCGCCCTCATGGAAGGCGCGGACGATTCCGGCGAGCGCAAGAACAAACGCAAGCGCCGCGGCGGGCGAAGGCGCCGCCGCCGCATTCGCGCGACGACTAAGCCGAACGGCACCTGACCATGAAAAGCAAGATCCCGCAAAAATCCACCCGCGCCCTGCACGAGCGTTTGAAGACGGCAAAAAAACGTACTGTCTCCTCGCAAGCCTGGCTCGAGCGCCAGATCAACGACCCCTACGTGCGCGCCGCCAAGTCCGAAGGTTACCGCTCGCGCGCGGCCTACAAACTGGTCGAGATGGACGACAAATACCGCTTTCTGAAACGGGGACAGAGTGCCGTCGATTTGGGCGCGGCCCCCGGCGGTTGGACGCAAGTTCTGGTCGCGCGCCTCGGCGAAGGCAACGTCGTGGGCATCGACATGCAAGAGATGGAACCGGTGGGCGGCGCCACGCTCAAACTTCTCGACTTCATGAATCCGCGCGCCCCCGCCATGATCAGAGAGATGCTCGACGGCCCCGTCGCCAACGTGCTCTCCGACATGGCGTCTCCCGCCACCGGCCACCGCGAGACCGATCATCTGCGCGTGATGGCGCTCTGCGAAGCCGCATTGGAATTCGCGATCGAAGTATTGAAACCCGGCGGCACCTTCGTCTGCAAAGTCCTGCGCGGCGGCACGGAGCGCTCGCTCTTGGAAACCCTCAAACGCCGCTTCACAAAAGTCGTGCACGTCAAACCGCCCGCCAGCCGCGCGGATTCGGCGGAGATGTACGTGCTGGCGATGGGCTTTCGACAATAAAACCCTGTCATCCCGGCCAAGCAAAGCGCGAGCCGGGGTCCAGGTGTGACGGACCTCCGGGCTTGTCACTCCGCAGCAACGCAAATCTAATCCGAGCCATCACGCCATCACATTGGCGGCAATCAGCCATTTCCTGCATCACGCTGCCCCCACATTGCCATCACTTGTGGCATCAGAAGGGGGGCGAATGCGGTGCAGCGCGACAGAGATACCGTCGTCGCGCAAATTAAGCGTGTTTGCTGCGGGAGGTTACTTCAAGCGTTTCAAACATCGGAACGGACGCAGTTGTGTCCGGCCTCGCGCTTGTGGCACGGGTTGCCGCATGTTGCTCGCAGATTCAAGTCGCAGCCGTGGGCGCCGAATTCGCACCGGAAACAGGCGAGAACATAGATAGAACGTGCGTCTCAAAAAATCAACCGAAACTGCACGTTTTTAACAGCAAAAAGCTCGCGCCAGACACGCGCACGACCGAACGCGAAATCGTCGTCTCGTCGGCGCTCGGCGGACGCCACCATCCACGCCGCACACGCGCTGGCACGAATCTAATAAATAGTAGGGGTAGCCCTTGCCACTGAAGATCCAGCAGCGGCCGTCGATCACTTACGTGATGAAGTGGACGGCCTCCGCTTCCGGCATCTAGGTGCCATAGTGTGGTTGTTGCAAAGCCACGCAAGGAGAGCCGTCCATGGGCAAGATTATCACAATCGGTTTGGACATTGCGAAGAACGTTTTTCAAGTTCACGCCGTCGATGCAGCTGTTGCGGTTGTTGTTCGGCGCAAGCTTCGGCGTGCGGACGTTCTGGATTTCTTCAAGGCAACGGAGCCCTGCCTAGTCGGCATTGAAGCCTGTGCGACTGCGCACTACTGGGCCCGCTCGATCATGGCATTGGGGCACACCGTCAAGTTGATGCCGCCGAGCTATGTGAAGCCGTACGTGAAGCGGCAAAAGAACGATGCTGCCGATGCCGAAGCGATCTGCGAGGCGGTCACCCGGCCGACAATGCGTTTCGTGCCCGTCAAAGGCGAGGAGCAGCAAGGCATTCTGGTGCTGCACCGAACCCGCGAGCTCTTGATCCGGCAGCGAACGATGCTGATCAATGCACTGCGAGGACACCTCGCCGAGTTCGGAATTACGTCGATCCAGGGCCGCACCGGTGTCTCGGCATTGATCGCCCTCGTCGCCGATGCGAAGCATAGTCTCGTGCCGCAAATCGTCAGAGAAGCGTTACACATCGTGATCCGCCAGATGCGTGATGCGCACACACGCATCGTCGCGATCGAGCAGAAGATCCAAGCCTGGCATCGCAACAACGAACAAAGCCAACGCCTGGAGACGATACCGGGCGTCGGTCCCATCACCGCCAGCGCCCTTGCCGCGACCATCACCGACCCCACGCTGTTCCGCTCCGGCCGCGAGCTCGCAGCCTGGATCGGGTTGGTTCCCAGGCAGAATTCGAGCGGTGGAAAGGAGAAGCTCGGGCACATCAGCAAGAAGGGCGACGCCTATCTCAGGCGCCTGCTCGTTGTCGGCGCACACGCCGTGCTGCGTTATGCGCGCAAGGGTAAACCGTCGTCCACCAAATGGGCGGTCGCGATGCTCGAGCGCAAGCCCTTCAAACTCGCGGCTGTCGCGCTCGCCAATAAGATGGCGCGCATCGTGTGGGCGCTGATGATCAAGCAAGAGGAGTTCCGCCGGCAGCCGGCGATCTGAACACAATCATCGAACGCAATCGAAGGCATAGAGAATTGGTGAGGTGCTAAGGTATTGATGACGAAACGGTTGACACCGGGTATCGGCAAAACCCGCTCTACGGGGACTGGCGTCTTAGAACGCGATTACGTGAATGGGAGCCGATCTCGCGGATTTCATCAGGGCCAGCGGACATGTGAGCCGCACTCAAAGGCCGAACACATGTCCGCACCTACCGAATTCGTCCCAATCGCCAAAAAACACCTTGCCAACAGGAGGCCGTCCACATGTCCCCTGAATTCTGAATTGACAGAGAGGAACGCCCGCCCGTGGTTCGCCCTCAAGTCGGATCGCGCGTCAGCGCGTCGAACCGCGGATCGCCGCGCAGCTTGTCGAAATCGGGGTCGAGCCGCAGCAACGCCGGCGTCAACCCGCTGGGCAATTTCAGCAGCCGCGCCAAGGCGGGGATGGCGCGCTCGCGATCACCCATGCGCGCAAGAAGGGTCGCCCGGTCGAGCTCGAATTGCGCGCTCCTCATGACGTCCTTCGCCGGCCGCAGCGCAACCGCACGGTCGATGCTGATCATCGCGGTGTCCCGGTCGCCCAGGCCGGCGGACGCGTACGCAAGATCCACCAACGTGCCGGGATTGTCCGGTAGGGTCTTAAGTTCGGCGACCGCCAAGTCGCGCGCAATGACATAGTGCGTCCGCGCCGCCGTCGCTCTGTTCGTCCGCTCTAGGATGTCGCCAAGACTACGGTGCAACCAACTACGATAAGGGTGAGCCGTCTCGTCGGCTTTTGCAGTTTCAATCGCCGATGCGAACAATGCGATCGCATGGTCGTAGTTTCGGGTCAAAGACTCTTGTTGAAAGTAGGGGTAAAACGTATCGTCGAAGAACTTCGGCTTGAGCGGCGCAAGCAGCGCACCGGCATCGGCCAACCGGCCCATCGACTGCAGAATTTTCACCTTTTGCGCGAGCAACAAATCATTCGCCGGCGCGATCGCGAGCCCATCATCGACGGCTTGCAACGCCTTGGGATAGTCTCTGGCAAAGACATGCACCATCGAAAGTTCGTTTCGCTCAGCAGGCGAAAGCGGATCGAGCGCGATCACCTGAAGGAGATATCCGCGGCTGTCGCTCCATCGGCCCTGACGTTTTGCGATCACCGCCAACGCGCCGAGTATCGCGGTATTGTTCTGCCATTTGCGTTTCAATTTCTCGAATTGAACGCGGGCCGCATCGAGATCGCCTTCGACGCGATACATCAGGTACCCCTCGGCGATTCCCGTCTCGAGCAGATCGGGCCCGAATCGGCGCGCGGCCTCCAACGCAGCGCGCACCGCGTTGCGGCGGGCCGGCGAGGCCTCATAGCCATACGTATAAAGATAGCTTCCAATCACCGTCGACAACGCCCACGCTTGCGCGTAGGTCGGGTCGAGCGTGACGGCGCGTTGCAGATGGACCTCGGCGTCTATGTATCCTCTGAAGAAACCCTGCCGGAACAACGTCAGCGCGCGCAGATAGGCGTCATAGGCTTCAGGGTTGGCGGTCGTGCGTGCGGTCAGCTCGCGCTTTTCGCCGGCGGTCAGCTTGGCGTTCAACGCCGCCGCCACTTCGGTCGCGACTTCCGCCTGCACCGCAAAAATGTCATCGAGCTTGCGATCGAAACTCTGCGCCCACAGATGACTGTCGGTATCGGCCCGGATCAGCTGCACGGTGATGCGCACCGCGCCGCCGACCCGTTGCACGCTGCCTTCCAGGATATGCGCGACGCCGAGCTTCTTGGCGATGTCGGGCAAATTGTCGGGCCGGCT
>JANOFM010000016.1:0-10886 GCA_031413635.1 Alphaproteobacteria bacterium
TATTTCCGGCAGCAATCGACGAAGCCGTTGACGCTGTCCTACGGCATGATGGATTCGCCCGTGGGGGCTGCGGCGTGGATCATCGAGAAATTCAAGGGTTGGTCCGATCTCGACGGCGGCAAACTTGAGTCCGTCTATACGAAGGACCAATTGCTCACAAATGTGATGCTCTATCTCGCGACGCGCACGTTCGGGACGGCGACATGGATGTATCGCGGCTTGTTCGAGGATCCGGGCGGCATACCCATCGCACCAAAGTCGCGCATCGAAAGGCCGGTTGCCGTCGCACGCTTTCCGGTCGATCTGATTCCCTTCCCGCCGCGCTCGCAAGCCGAGAAGAGTTTGAACATTGTGCGCTGGACCGAGTTCAAACGCGGCGGTCACTTCGCGGCGATGGAGCGGCCGCAGGATTTCATCGAAGACGTGCGCGCGTTCGGACGAGAGTTGGACGGAGCGTGACGATCCCGAAGCCGTTCAAGGTTGCCGTTTCGCAGTATGAGATCGACGATCTGAAGGCGCGTTTGGGACGCGTGCGTTGGCCCAACGAACCCTCGGGAAATGAGGCTTGGGAGTGGGGAACGAATCTTGCCTACATGAAGCGATTGATCGCCTATTGGCGCGATAAATTCGAGTGGGGGCGCGCGGAAGCCGAGTTGAACCGGTTGCCGCAGTTCACGGTCGATCTTGACGCGGGTGGCGAAACGCATACGATTCATTTTGTCTATGAGAAGGGCTCGGGGGCGAAGCCCCTGCCCCTGATCCTGACGCATGGCTGGCCGTCGACCTATCGCGAGTTTTTGGATGTGGTCGGACCGTTGGCGCACCCCGAGCGTTTCGGCGGCAATGCCGAGGACGGGTTCGACGTGATCGTGCCGTCGTTGATCGGCTATGGGTTTTCGTCGAAGCCGAGGACGCCGATCGGGCCCGCGGCCATCGCCGAGCTTTGGCATCGTTTGATGTGCGACGTGCTGGGTTACGAGCGATTCGCGGCGCAGGCGGGCGATTGGGGGAGCTTCGTCACCTCGCGGCTCGCCTTGCAGCACCCGGAGAGCGTCATCGCGATCCATCTGACGATGTTGCCGCTGAGGCCCAATCTCAAGCATCCGTCGCAGGCGCCGGTGTCGGCGGAGGAATCTGCTTGGATCGAGAAGATGAAGGCGTGGTGGGGTCGCGAGGAAGGGTACCGGTCGATCCAATCGACCAAGCCGATGGCGCTGACGTTCGGGTTGACGGATTCGCCGGTGGGCTTGGCCGGCTGGCTCGCCGACAAGTATTGGCGGCTCGGCGACACGCGCAAGGACCACCCTTATGAGGGGATGGAAGCGCGCTTTCCGATGCACACGATGTGCACGCAGCTCTCGATCTTTTGGTATTCGGGCACGATCAATTCGGCGAACATGCTCTATCGCGCGGGACCGGCCGAGCGCAGCGCGGCTCTCAAGCCCGGCGAGCGGGTGAACGTGCCCACCGCCTATTCGGACTATCCGATGGATGTGCTGCCGCCGACGCCACAGTCGTGGGGGCGGCGGAGTTACAACATCGTGCGCTGGCGCGAGATGAAGGCCGGCGGACACTTTGCGGCGATGGAAGAGCCAAAAGTATTTGCGGACGATGTGCGAGAGTTTTTTCGGGCGTATCGGGGTTAGAACCAGCCTCCCCCTTGCGAAGAGGCGGGGTCTCAGGCCAACCCCACCCGGCCCATCGCCAGATATTTGTCCCAGCGGGTCTTGCGTAGGAGTTCCGGCGGCATGCGATCGAGTTCGGTAAGGGCGAGGTCGATCGCATCGCCTGCGTCTTCCATGGCGCGCTCGCGGCCGCGGTGGGCGCCGCCGATGGGTTCCGGCACGATCGAGTCGATGATGCGCAGCTGGAACAGGTCCTGGGCGGTGATTTTCAACGCTGCGGCGGCTTCTTGCGCCTTGGCCCCACTGCGCCAAAGGATCGAGGAACAGCCTTCGGGCGTGATCACCGAATAGATCGCGTGTTCGAGCATGATGACGCGGTCGCCGGCGGCAATCGCGATGGCGCCGCCCGACATGCCTTCGCCGATGATGAGCGAAACCAAGGGAACGCCAAGCGTCAGACAACGTTCCGTGCCGCGCGCAATGGCTTCGGCTTGGCCGCGTTCCTCGGCGCTGATGCCGGGATAGGCGCCGGCGCTGTCGATGAGCGTGATGACCGGTAGGTTGAACTTCTCGGCCAGCGTCATCAGGCGTGCGGCTTTGCGATAACCGTCGGGCATGGCCATGCCGAAATTGTGACGTAGACGGCTTTTTGTGTCGTTGCCCTTTTCGTGGCCGATCACCATCACGGGACGGCCGCGAAAATTACCGAGCCCGCCCAAGATCGCCTTGTCGTCGCCGAACGAGCGGTCGCCGGCGAGCGGCGTGAAATCCTGGATTAGCGCGTGAACGTAGTCGAGAAAATGCGGACGCTCGGGGTGGCGGGCGACTTGCGTTTTTTGCCACGGCGTCAAACGCGAATAGGTGTCGCGCAACAGCTGTTGGGCCTTAGCCTCGAGCCGGGAGACTTCTTCGTCGATTGAAACCGGATGCTCGCCTTGGATCGCGACGCGGCGCAGTTCTTCCACCTTGCCTTCGAGGTCGGCGATGGGTTTTTCGAAATCGAGATAGGTCGTCATACGTGGGCGATCTCGCCTTTACTCACGTTGGCCCGATTGGAAAGAAGATGGCGAACCAAAGGGTTAACCGGCAACTTGCGGCGTTCTGTCGCGAGAGTTGCCCGATGAGTCCGGGGCTTGTCAACTTGGGGCCACCTGTCACAACCGTGGGGGCCCGCGCGTCATATGGGTGAAGGAGGCCCAAGACCGATGAAAATACTGACTTTTATCCTGGCAGCGATGGCGGCGGGGAACGGCGTGTTTATGTTCGTCGATCCGCCCAGCTGGTACGGCGCGGTGCCCGGCGTGCCCGACACCGGCCCTCTTAACCTCCATTTCGTGCGCGACATCGGTATCGCCTTCATCACGGCAGGCGTTGCGCTGGCGTGGAGCGAGCTCGGCGCGGGTTGGCGGGCGAGCGCGCTTGCCGCCGTGTTCATCGGTGGACATTCGTTGCTTCACATCGGCGAGACGATCCTGGGGCATCATCACGACGTGTTGCTGAACGAGATCGCCGGCGTGCATCTGCCCGCCGTGCTCGCCGTCGTTATTTCAATTTTCCAGAGACGCGCGCAGACCTAAGAGGAGAACGATCATGTCGCGTTGGCTGCTGACCAAACTTATCGACTGGACCAAAACGCAAGTCGGCGACGTCAATATGGACTACGCCTATCACCTGCGCGACGTCACGCCAGGGCGGCTTTGGCGACACGCGATGATCAAGGTGGTGGAGGGCAATCGCAAATTCGTGCCGGTTGCTGCATACCATGCGGCGGGGATGGCAGCCGCGATGGTGGAGGATTGCGGTCCGTGCGTGCAGATTCACGTCAACCTTGCTTTGAAGGACGGTGTCGACGCGGGGATTTTGCGCGCGCTTGCGGCACGGCGACTGGAAAGCGTTCCTGCCGAAGTCGCGCTGGCGTTCAATTACGGCGATGCCGTGGCGCAAGGCGCGGCCGCCGACGAGACGCGCGATCAGATTCGGGCCGAATGGGGTGAGCCGGGCTTGATCGAGCTTGCGTTCACGATCGCGGTCGCTCGATTCTATCCGGCAGTGAAGCGAGGTATGGGATATGCGCAATCGTGCGAACGCGTTGTGATCGACAACCGATCGACAGCAACGGCGAAGGCCGCATGAGCCCTTCCAGCGCCGCATCGACCTTTGAGGCCGAGCGCGAGCGCCTGACCGGCGTTGCCTATCGCATGTTGGGGCGCTGGTCGGAAGCCGAGGACGCGGTGCAGGACACGTTCTTGCGCTGGCAGGCGGCCGAAACAAGCTTGGTCGAACGGCCTGCGGCATGGTTGACGACGGTCGTCGTGCGCCTGTGCCTCGACCGGATGCGGCGGGCGAAGGCGTCGCGTGAGGTCTATGTTGGGCCGTGGTTGCCGGAACCGATTGTGACGCCCGAAGGCGGCGAGCGGCGCGAGGACGAGTTGGAATCCTTTGCCAACGATTTGTCGCTGGGATTGATGTTGGTGCTCGAGCGTTTGGGTCCGGAAGAACGCGCCGCGTTCATCCTGCGCGAGGCATTCGACAGTTCGTACGGCGAGATCGCTTCGGCCTTGGGGAAGAACGAGACCGCCGTGCGCCAGCTGGTGTCGCGTGCGCGCGAGCGGGTGAAGGCCGAGCGGCCGCGCTTTCAACCCCAGCCGGAGGCGCATCGACGTTTGTTGGCGGAGTTCCTGTCGGCGGTGGCCGCGAACGATGCGTCCAAGCTTGTGGGCCTATTCAAGTCCGACGTGCGCTTCGTGAGCGACGGCGGCGGTAAGCGGCCGGCGGCCCTGCGTGTGCTGCACAACGCTGGGGAAGCGGCGCAACTCATTCTGCATCTGGCGGGTGTGAAGGGCGGGCCGCCCGAAGTCAAATTCGCGATATTCAATGGCGTGCCGTCGGTATGGGCAATCGACAAGACGGGTCACGAGTCGGCGATGCAGTTCGACATCGCCGACGATCGCATCCAGGCGATCTATGTCGTGCGCAATCCGGACAAGCTTGCGCATTTGAGACTGAACTAGATCTCGACCTGCGTGCCCATTTCGACCACGCGGTTGGCCGGAATGCGGAAGAAGCGCGTTGCGGAAAGCGCGGTGCCGGTCATGGCGATGAAGAGCGTCGCCTGCCAGCGGCGTAGTTCTGAGCGACTGGCGGGGATCAAAGTTTCGCGGCCGAGGAAGAACGTCGTTTGCATGAGATCGAACGAGAGGCCGAATTGGCGGCAAAGTTCGAGGGCGCGCGGCACGTCGGGCCGTTCCATGAAGCCGTAGCGCACCGAGACCATGTAGAAGCCCTTGCCGAGCTTTTCGACCGCGATGCGCTTGTCGTCGGACATGCGAGGAAAATCCTCGAACTCGACTTTCATCAGCACAACGCGTTCGTGCACGACGTGATTGTGCTTGAGATTGTGCAAGAAGGCGGTTGGGACCACGGCGGGGTTCGAGGTCATGAAGACCGCGGTGCCGCTGACGCGTTCGGTGGTGCGATCCCAATGATCCAGGAATTCGCGGATCGGCATGGCGTCGCGATAGAGCTTTCCGATCAAGGCTTCGCGGCCGCGATTCCAGACCGAGAAAGCGGTGAAGGCCGCGATCGCCACGACAATGGGAAGCCAGCCTCCGGTTGGAATTTTAAGCGTGTTCGAAAAGAGAAAGGCGAGATCGACGAACAGGAAGGCACCGAAGACGCTGTAAGCGAGCCAACGATTCCAACCCCAAAGCCAACGGGCGACGATCGCAGCGAGGATCGTGTCGATCGTCATGGCGCCGGTGACCGCCAAGCCGTAAGCGTGGGTCAGCGCGCTCGATTCCTTGAACGAGACGACGATGATGGTGACGCCGATCATCAACAGCCAGTTGATCTGCGGAATGTAGATTTGGCCCATCTCGGTGGCCGAGGTGTGGCGGATGTCCATGCGCGGCAGATAGCCGAGTTGGATCGCTTGGCGCGTGAGCGAGAACACGCCGGAGATGACCGCCTGCGAGGCGATCACCGCGGCGCAGGTCGCGAGCACCACCATCGGATAGAGCGCCCATTGCGGCGCCAGAAAAAAGAACGGATTGCTCAGCGTTTTGACGTCGCTCAAGATCAGCGCGCCTTGCCCGAAATAGTTGAGCAGCAGACAGACGGCGACACCGACCCAGGCGGTGCGGATCGGTCCTTTGCCGAAATGACCCATGTCGGCATAGAGCGCCTCGGCGCCCGTCACGCACAGAACGATCGAACCCAGGGCGACAAACGAAACCCAAGGCTGCGCGACGATCAGATCCAAGGCATAGCTGGGGAACAGCGCCGTCAGGATGTGCGGGCGCTCTAGAATCTCGAGCAATCCCAGAAGTCCGATGGTGGCGAACCAGAGGATCATAATCGGGCCGAAGAGACGCCCGACATTGCGCGTCCCCCGGCTTTGAAACAGGAACAGCGCGATCAGAATGACCGTCGCCAAGGGAACGACGAGGCCGTCGAAAAACGAATTCTCGGCCGGAAGACCGGTCAATAGCGCTTCGACCCTGAGCCCCTCGACCGCGGACAGCACCGAGACCGACGGTGTGATCAGCGCGTCGCCGTAGAACAACGCCAAACCCGCCAGAGCCAGGAACCAGATGATTCTACGCCGGCGCGGCGCGGCGTGTCCGGTACGCAAGGCGAGCGAGGCGAGCGACAGCACGCCGCCCTCGCCCTTGTTGTCGGCGCGCATGATGAACATGCAGTACTTCACCGAGACGACAATCATCAGCGACCAGAAGGCCAGCGACAGCACGCCATAGACCGACATCTCGTCCAGGCCCATCGAGCCTGTCTTGCCGAAGGTTTCCTTCATCATGTAAAGCGGGCTGGTGCCGATGTCGCCGAAGACGACGCCGACGGCAGCGATCGTCAGCGCCTTGTGACGCGCAGCCAAGTCTTGCGCATGTTTTGCGGGAGCTTCTTCCATCGCGGTTTTGCCCGGCCTGCCTGCCGCTTCAGCCCTTGGTTCGCTCGCGGATCAATTGCATCTGACGGACAATGACCTCGGCCTGGCGAATAGAGGCCAAGTCGATGAGCTTTCCGTTAAGCGAGACGGCGCCCATGCCCTTTTGGGCCCCGTCCTTCATGGCGGCCAGGATGGCCTCGGCGCGCGCCACCTCGTCGGCGGGCGGGGTAAAGACTTGATTGGCAAGGGCGACTTGGCTCGGGTGGATCGCCCATTTGCCTTCGCAGCCCAGGACCGCGGTGCGGCGCGCCTGGGCGTTGAAGCCCGCTTCATCGGAATAGTCCCCGAAGGGGCCGTCGATCGGCCGCAAGCCGTGGGCGCGGGCCGCCGCCACCATGCGGAAGGCCGCGTAGTGCCAGAGGTCGGGCCAATGGGTTTCGCGTTTGCCGGCGGCGTCCTTGTCGGTCAGGACGACGTAGTCGGCGTTCGGGCCGCCGATATTGGTCGTGCGCATGCCGGCGGAAGCGGCGTAATCGGCTGAGCCGAAATGCAGCGATTCGAGGCGCTTCGACGAACCGGCGATGGCCTCGACATTGTTGAGGCCCTGCACGCTTTCGATGATGACTTCGAGTTTGACCGGCTTCTTGCGGCCGATTGCGGTTTCGATTTGCGTGATCAGCATGTCGATGGCGTAGACGTCGGCGGGGACGCCGACCTTGGGGATCATGATCAGATCAAGGCGTTCGCCGCCCTGCTCCATGATGTCGACGACGTCGCGATAGCAATAATGCGTGTCGAGGCCGTTGATGCGCACGGAAATCGACTTGGTTCCGAAGTCCACGGTTTTCAACGCTTGGACGACGTTGGCGCGCGCTTGCGGTTTGTCGGCTGGGGCGACGCTGTCCTCGAGATCGAGGCAGATGACGTCGGCCGCGCCGGCGGCGGCTTTCTCGAACAAAGCGGGGCGAACGCCGGGCGCGAATAGCTGCGACCGGTTCAATCTCGGCGGTACGCGCTCAACAGTGGTGAAGCTCATGTGATCGCCTCGACCGCTCAACCGCAGCCGGGGGCCCCTCAAAATGAGGGCGGGAAGCTAGGCTTGTGCAGTGCGGTCGTCAACGCCTGGCCTGCGCACCCTAAGCACGTTTAAGTGGGACAAGTGGGTTAGGGATCGAGTGTCCCATGTCAGTGTCCCACTTCGGAAGATCGACTGGTTTCCGCCATTTTCCGTGGGGCATCGCGGACAAGGGGGCGAACGAGTCAGCCGCCGGTGCGCAAGCGCGTGGCGCGATCTCTCAGCGATGCGGTGAGCGAGGCGATGTCACCGTTGGTTTGCGCCAGCACCGAGGTGAATTGATCGCGCTGTTCGATCGAAAGCCAAATGCCGGCGACTTGCACGTCGATGATCTTGTACGCGCCCGCGGCGACGCCCAAGCGAAAGGCGATGCGCAGCGGCTCGCGCAGGCCGCCGCCTTCGGCCAGCGTCATGACGGTGACGTCGCCCGGCTTGTTGGCGATCTCGCCGGTCACGCGCAAAGTAGCCTGGCTGTAGTCGACAAGATGGGCGCCGTAGATCGCAGTCGAGTAGTCGGCGAAGGCGGCGACGAACGGCTCGACCACGCCGTCGGGCGCGCCGCGGCGATAGTGGCCGAGCGTGAATAGCGCCGTCTTGCGCGCGTCCATGTGCTGCATCATGAAATCGTCGAAGCGGCGAACCCGGGTGGCCTCGTCCGCGCCCCGGTCGCGCAGGATGGCAAAGCCGTTGTCGATCAGGGATTGCGTGAAAGCGCGCGCGCCGTCGTCGGCCGCTGCGGGCGTGGGCTGCGCGAAGGTCAGGCCAAGTGCCGCGACCACAACCGCGAGCCAAGATGAAAACTGTAAGCCGCGCATGGATACTCCCCTCTTGCACGAGGCGACATAATACGCCCAAACGACGTGTCTCGGCCGCCACGCACAACTTCTATTTGTATGCTGCAAGTGCTAGCAGCCCGCGCGAGGGACCGGCGCCAGCCACATCGCGCGGAAGGAACCTGCAGCCGTGCGGCGGGTGTTGGGGAAATGAGTGTGCGTCGTCGCTGACCGACGAGCTTTGCGGCAAGGCGCAACGATATTGAATAGTATACCACTCAGTGCTATAGTTCTTAGGGCTATAGATTTAGCGCTCAAACCGAATGCGCGTCTTCAGGACCAAGCCGTTTACCCGCTTCGCGAACGCCGAAGGCCTCAGCGATGTGGAGTTTTGCGAGGCCGTCGACCGCGCGAACAAAGGGCTCGTCGATGCGGACCTCGGCGGCGGCGTGATCAAACAGCGGCTCGCGCGGCAGGGTCAGGGCAAATCCGGTGGGTTCAGAACCGTCGTGTTGTTCCGACAAGGCCAACGGGCATTCTTCGTTTACGGCTTCGCGAAGAACGAGCGCGACAACATCAAGCGGGACGAACTCGCGGCGTTTCGCAAACTCGCCAAGACCATGCTCGTCCTCGACGACGCGGCCTTGGCGGCAGCGACGAAGAATGGAACGATCACGGAGATCATGTGCGATGGCTAAACGATATGGCAGCAACGCGCTGGCGGCAGTGCATGAGACCGCGCTTGGCCTCAAGGAGGCCGGCGTCCTCGGCAAGCGGACGATGAAGGAGTTCGACGAACTCTGCCTGACGCAGGTCGAGCGCCTCAGTGCTGTGCAGATCCGGCGGATCAGGACGCGAGAGAAGGCAAGCCAAGCGGTCTTCGCCCGCTATCTCAACGTCACGACCGGCCTCATCAGTCAGTGGGAGCGCGGCGAGAAGCATCCGCGCGGCGCGGCGCTGAAATTGCTGACGCTGGTGGCGAAGAAGGGGCTGCAGGCAGTGGCGTGAGGGACGGCACTTGAGATTGTCGTATGTCCCTTGAATTCGCGGACGATGCGAGAGAGCAGATAGAGGAAGTCGCTCGTCTGTTGGACCTCAAAAGCGAGGCAAATCAGGCGCAGGGTGTTCTTGAAGAGGCGCATTGAGCGTCAGGCCCGTTAGACGGCTCGCCGCGCACGCTGGAGTACCCTAAGGCCGCGAATGTCTCGTTTCCAGTGGGAGACGGAAGGGTGACGGTAAGAGCATCAACCACCGATCTTGTGCACCAGCTATTTGTCCGCACCGCCGACGAGAATTACATAACTTGTCGATGGTGTGCGGCGAACGGTTTGCGCGTCGACTTCTTTTGGTTGGCACTGCACGCCGTGGAAAAGTACCTCAAGGCTGTGTTGCTGCTAAATGGCAAAAGCGCAAAGGAGCAAAGCCACGATATCGTGGGGCTTTATGCTGAGGTGAAGGCGATTGCTGGTGCGTTGCTCCCGGGTAATTTGGCCAAGCCACCAAATCTGGGCTTGCCGTTCTGGCGCGACAGGACCGCTGAGCAGTTCATCCAGCATCTTCAAAACAATGGAGACGCGCCCAATCGGTATCTGATCTACGGATATCAAACGCACATCGAGAACGTATTCATGCTTGATCAGATCATTTTCGCCGTTCGTCGGCTCGTGTGCAGGCTCGACGAAAATCGGTTCAACGCCCCTGGTGTACCGGCTCTTACAAATCGCGAGTTCTTGGCTAAATATCCGAAACGGGGTGCGAGGTTGTCCCTTCCGTTCGACAAGCTCATCGATGGACGCAATGCTGACCCGAAGCGGCACACCCTACTTAATTTCAACTTTCCGTTCGCACCTGACGACTACCCTCACGAAAGTGCTCACATGAGCGCTGGATCTGAAAATCCGGTGATACTGCGACGGATTATAGAGCCTCTTCAGAGCAGCAATGAAGCTTGGGCTTTGGACGGGCTAAAGGTGGCGGCTTGGTTTGCCGCAAACATCAAGGTGCCTAGCTCGGTGAACAAAGAGATTATGCAATCGGTTCTCGATGCGAGAAAGCGGTTTGCATGGTTTTGAGTCTGACTTGTTGTGTTCCCCGCACATGCCGTAGTGACGCGCTCGATGGTTTACGATCCAGGGAGAGAGCAGCATGTTGACCGTGCATCATCTAGGCATTTCGCAGTCGGAGCGCATTGTTTGGTTGTGTGAGGAAGTGGGGATTCCTTACGAGCTCAAGCGCTATGACCGGGATGCGACCACGCGGTTGGCGCCGGCAGAATACAAGGCGCTGCATCCGATGGGGACGGCGCCGATCGTCACCGATGGCAGTGTCGTGCACGCGGAGTCGGGCGCGATCATGGAGTACATCATCGGCAAGTACGGCCATGGGCGGCTTGCGGTTGGGCCGGATAAGCCGAACTTCGCCGACTATCTGTTTTGGTTTCACTTCGCCAACGGCTCGATGATGCCGAGCCAGATGGCGGGGCTTGGGGCTAAGCCCGGGGCTGAGGAGAG
>JANOFM010000017.1:0-4716 GCA_031413635.1 Alphaproteobacteria bacterium
AACGTCATCGGCGCCATCGAACAAACCGTCGCGAAATTCGGCGGCATCGACATTTGCGTCAACAACGCCAGCGCCATTCAGCTGACGCCGACCACCATGACCGACATGAAGCGCTACGATCTGATGCATCAGATCAACACGCGCGGCACGTTCATGGTGTCGAAATACTGCATCCCGCATCTGAAGAAGGCGGCGAACCCGCACATCTTGAACCTCTCCCCGCCGCTCGACATGAGCGAAAAGTGGTTTTCCAATCACGTCGCCTACACGATGGCGAAATTCGGCATGAGCATGTGCGTGCTCGGCATGGCGGGCGAACTACGCCTAGACGGCATCGCCGTCAACGCTCTGTGGCCTCGCACAGGGATCGCCACCGCCGCGATTCGCAACGCACTCGCCGGCGACGAAGGCCTGAAGATGTGCCGCACCGTCGACATCATGGCGGACGCCGCCTATGTCATCTTCAACAAGTCCGCGCGCGACTTCACCGGCCAATTCTGCATCGACGACACGCTGCTCTGGGACGCTGGCGTCCGCGACTTCGACAAGTACCGCGTCGATCCCACCCGCGACCTGATGCTCGATTTCTTCGTGCCGGAGAGTTCCAGGCCGCCGGTGAGCCTTGCAGCGATCCGCTGACCTTGTTGCTGGGAATGCAAGCGCGCCCCAGACGCAATCGGTGTAGAAGCGTTCCAGGGCTTGCCTGCCGGACGAGACGAGCGTGAAAAAGTTAAGCGGAATCGAACTCCTGGAGGAGCGGAAAGGCGAGGGCACTGAGGCCGCCAAAGGCGACCGCGTGGTCTTCAATGTGCGCCTCCACTTGAACAAGGGAGATGAGGTGCCGATGAACGCGCGCCAAGCCGAAAACGTTCCTCCCGGCTTGCTTCGCGTCGTCGGTGACATGACATTGATCGATCGCGATGTAACGCTCGGCCGTCGGCAGGTGATAGCCGGCGTCGAACGTGCTCTGTCGGGCATGAGCGTCGATGGCTATCGTAAGGTGCGCATCGGTCCTCACTTGGCCTATCGGGACAAGGGCGTTGCCGGATTGATTCCTCCCGATGCCGTGCTGGTTGCCGAGCTGTGGATGCGCGAGATTCGCACTGCGGGAAAACGCGCGTGACTCGACGCTTGTCACGATAAGCAAATCCCACCTCGACTTAGATCGTCGCAATAAGCGCTCAGCGCCGCCGTGCCTCCGGTGTGCAGGAACACGACAGTTTGGTCGCGCGTGAACTTGCCTCGGCGGATGTGGCCGATCAGTCCCGCCATCGCCTTGCCCGTATAGACCGGATCGAGCAGCAACCCCTCGGTTTGCGCCGCCATCAGCACCGCCTCGAGCATCTTGTCGGTTGGTATGCCGTAGGCATCGCCTTGATAGCCGTCGATCACATGCAGCCGCGGCGTGATGCCGTCTAGCTCGCCGCCGAGCATCTGCATCGTCTCAAGAGCCAAGGCATGCACCGTTCCCGCAACGTCAGCGACGTTTTTCTTATAGACATTGACGCCCATGATCCGCGTGGCGCTGTCGGCGAGCGCCGCGCCGACCATCAGCCCCGCTTGCGTGCCGCCGCTCGACGTGCCGAACACGATGGCGTCGACCGCCACGTCGAGCAAGCGCGCCTGCGTGATGATCTCTCCGAACGCCGCGACGTAACTGAGCGATCCGACCGCATTGGAGCCGCCCATCGGCACGACATAGGTCTTGCCTCCCGCGCGCGGGTGCTCCGCCATCACCTCTTGCAGCTTGGCCGCCGATTGATTGGCGGCAACGCCGTGAATGCGCGCACCCAAAATACCGTCGAGCAGCACGTTGCCCGAGCGTCGATATTCAGCGCCCCGGCCCTCTACCATGTCGACCAGAATAAGATCGCAATAAAGTCCCAACTTCGCCGCCGCCGCCGCGGTTTGGCGCGCATGGTTCGATTGCACGGCGCCGAACGTGATCACGGCATTCGCACCTTGCGCCAACGCCTCGCCCATTAGGAACTCGAGCTTGCGCGTCTTGTTGCCGCCCGTGGCGAGCCCAGTGCAATCGTCGCGTTTGACATAGAGCGTCGGACAGTCCGGGCCCAACAAAGCGCGCAAGCGGTCCATCCGCTCAAACGGCGTCGGCAGATGACCAAGGGCAACACGGGGAAAACGGGAAAGGTCCATAACAATCTCTCAAGGGGTGGAGCGCGGCGCGCCGCTGTGGCATGCCTATAGCATGACATCCGACATCGTCGTCCAAGACCGCGAAGAACTGATCTTCCTCCTCTGCGAGGCGGCCGAGTTCGAGCATGCCGTCATGTGCACCTATCTCTACGCCATGTGGTCGCTCAAGCGCGACGAAGGCGAAGGCGTCACTCGCGACGAACTCGCCGCAATCGAACGCTGGCGCGCTTCGCTGCGCCAGGTCGCCCGCGAAGAGATGCTGCATCTTTGCCTCGTCAACAATCTGCTCTCGGCTCTCGGTTCGGCGCCGCATTTGTGGAAGCCGGAGTTTCCCGTTCGCCCCGGCCACTTCCCGGCCGACGTGATCATGCGTTTGAGCCCGTTCTCCGAAAGCGCGCTCGACCACTTTCTCTACATCGAGCGGCCCGAGGGCTTGAACCTTCGCGACGGCGCGGGCTTCGATCACAAGGATCACTACCAACGCGCCGCACGGCCCGATCTGCTCTCGCCCTCGCCGCAGGACTACGTTAGTCAAGGCCATCTCTATCACGGCGCGCTGAACGGCCTTGTCCGCCTCACGGAGCAATGGGGCGAGGACAAAGTGTTTGTCGGCCACGACCAATCCCAAGTCTCCGGCGCCGAATTCGGTCTGCCCGGTCTCTTCAAGGTCACCGACCTCGCCTCGGCCAAGCGCGCCATCGAGGAAATCGTCACCCAAGGCGAGGGCGCGCCCGCCCACAGCCTCGACTCGCACTACGCGCGCTTTGCCGCCATCAAGGACGAACTCGTGCGCATGCGCCAAGCGCGCCCAGCGTTCGAGCCCGCGCGAGCCGCCGCCGAGAACCCGACGCTGAGCGACGCATTCGAGCGCCCTGACCTGACACACATAGTTGAAACCCGCGCCGCGAAAACCGTCGACTTGGGCAACGCGATCTACGCCTTGATGATGCGAACGCTGGCCCAAGTGTTTTCGCCGGCCCCGCTCCCCCAAGAACTGCGCGTCGGTCTGGCCGTCGGCTCGACGGAGCTGATGTACGCCATGCAGATGGTCGGCGAAGCCGCGACCAAACTGCCGCGCGCGCGTGGCGCGCGTTCGACCGCCGGCCTCTCGTTCTCGCTGCCGCGCTCCGCCGGCCAACTCGTGCAGTCCTGCGCCGGCCAAATTTTGAGCGAACGCACTCTTGAGCTGGCGGCTGCGGCATCCGCGTTGGAACGCGACTCTGCGTTCGCGGGCGTGGGCGCCAGACTGAACACGCTCGCCAAGCGCTTCGACGATTTGCATGACCGCTTCGAAAAGCACATCTCCGTTCATGTCGACCGCATGGCGAAGGTGTCGCCGCCCCGACCGGAACCCGCCACCACCTCCGACCCCAACGTCGCGCACGCGAAGGACATTACCCTTCGATTCGACACCAAGCGCTGCATCCACTCGCGCCACTGCGTGCTGGAGGCGCCCGGCGTCTTCCGCGCCAACACGAAGGGCGCCTGGATTCACCCCGAGACAACCACGACCGAACACGTCGTCCGCGTTGCCCACAACTGCCCGTCGGGCGCCATTACCTACGAACGCCACGACGGCGAACCCAACGAAGCCGCCCCCGACGCCAACGTCATCCGCGTCCGCGAAAACGGGCCATACGCAGTGAACGCCGACATCGGGATGAACAGCGCATCGTTCACCCGCGCCACGCTCTGTCGCTGCGGCCAATCCAAGAACAAACCGTTCTGCGACAACTCGCACATCGCGGCGAAGTTCGCGGCCACCGGCGAACCCGCGGGCGTCGCAAGCGACCCGCTCGAATTCCGCGCCGGGCGCCTGACCATCGACCCGCTCACCGACGGCCCGCTGCAAATCATGGGCAACGTCGAGATCTGCTCCGGCACCGGCCGCACAATCACCCGCGCGCAAAACGCAAGGCTGTGCCGCTGCGGCGCATCGAGCGCCAAACCGTTCTGCGACGGCACCCACGCGCGGATTGGATTCAAGAGCTAGTCCCCTCAAAACCATTTCGTCCAGCGAAACACCGCGACCTCCAGCACCACCAGCCCGATCAGGATCGCGAGCAACACCCAGAATGCGTTCGGATCGTTCGCGAACGGAATCCCACCCACACTGACCCCGAACAGCGATGTGACGAAGCTCAGCGGCAGCATGATCGCGGCCACGATGGTCAGCACATACGAGTTCCGGTTCTGCCGCTCGGTCAGCCGGTTCAGCACCTCGTCCTGCACCACGCTTGCCCGCTCGCGCACGCTGTCCAGTTCTTCGATATAGCGCGTCGTTTCGTCCGCCAACTCGCGGAAACGCACCGCGTCGATCGCATCCAGCATCTCGTGCTTCTCGCCCTGCAGCCGCGCCAAGGCCTCGCGCTGCGGCGCCAGATGCCGCCGGATCGCGATCGCCCGCTTGCGCGCATGCGACAGCCCCTCGCGCACCTTGGCGAGTTCCCCCGACACGACCTGATCCTCCAGCGCGTCGACGCCGTCCGACAACTCCTCGACCACATGGCCCACGCGCTGCAACAACGCCTGCGCCAATTCGAACAGGCAATCGATTTC
>JANOFM010000018.1:0-1586 GCA_031413635.1 Alphaproteobacteria bacterium
CCTGATCGTCACGCCCAACTTCCACCACTGGCACCATTCGCAGGACGACGAGGCGATCGACAAGAACTACGCCGCCCACTTCGCCTTCCTCGACCACCTGTTCGGCACCGCGGTTCAGTCCGACCGCAAGTGGCCCGAACGATACGGGGTGCAGGGTGACTATGTGCCCAACGGCTTCTTCAAGCAGCTGCAGTTTCCATTCACCTGGAAAGCCTGAGCCGCTACACGACGATGCGCGCCGGCGCCGCGCGGCGGCACAATGTCGGCAACGAACTATCGCGGCAACGGACTTTCGCGGAAGCGGCAGCGGACACGGAGTGAATTTGTCTAGACCGGGGCCCGTCGGCGGCGTAGACTGAGCTCACGATCCCGGCTCGACGATCGTGATTTTGACGCGCAGGCCTCACTTCAATCGGAGGTTGCTATGGGTTGCTTGGTGGGGCGTACGGTCGCACTGCTTGTTTCCTTGGCATTGGCCATTACCGCAGCAGCGCAGGTCAAGAATTTGCCGCGCGTCGCATGGGTCGTCAGCACAAGCGCGGAAGGCGGCCGGCATCTGGTCGATGCGATGCGTGCCGGGCTCGCCGACGAAGGGTTGATCGATGGCCGCGATGTCGTGCTTGACGTGCGCTATGCCGCCGGCCGGCTCGAGCGCTACCCCGAATTGTTTGCCGACCTCATGCGACAGCCTGCGCAAGTGCTCGCAGCCGCCGGTTACCCGGGAATTTCAGCGGCTCGCGACGCCAGCGGAGGGCGCATCCCCGTTGCGGCCTACTTCTGCGGCAACGAAGTAAAGGCGATGGTCGAGAGTTTTGCGCGGCCGGGGGGCAACATCAGCGGCGTGTCTTGCTTGAGCACGGAGCTCGCTGTGAAGCGCGTGCAATTGCTCAAGGAAACATTGCCGCGCCTACAGCGCATCGGCTTTCTCTACGACCCGCGAACGCCGAAGGAACGTGAGTTGGCCGAGGTGCGCGACGTCGCGCGCAGCCTGGGGCTCGGAGTTGTCACTGCTACCGCCAGCTCGCCTGAGGCGCTCGGGGACGCGATGGCCTCGCTGAGTCGCGACGGGGCGGAAGCTCTGTTGATATCCGAAGATGCATTTACCTTCGGAAATCGGGCCGCCATTGTCGGCCTCGCCGCTCAACACCGAATGCTTAACATCGCCGCGTTTCGGGAATTTGCCGATGCCGGTGGTGTCTTGGCCTACGGCGCGAGCAATGCCGAGCGCATACGGCAACAGGCACGCTACGCCGCGAAGATGATTCGTGGCGCCAAGCCTGCGGATTTGCCGATCGACCAGCCCATGCGCTTCGAGTTCGTCATCAACCAGAAGTCGGCACAGGCGCTGGGTGTGACGATTCCGAAGGAACTGCTGCTGCGCGCCGACGACGTCATTCGATAGCGCAGCTCCGCGGCGCGCCGCTCGCACGTGCGCGTCGATTCGGACTTGATCGAAGCACGAATCTGGACTACATTGCGATTCGCTGACCGTTCGGTCAACGAATGCGCATCCTTACCGAAGGATGCCCCCTGCACAGGCGCAAACCATGACCGAAACCGCTGCTCCCTTGCTGACCCGTCGCGAC
>JANOFM010000019.1:0-14401 GCA_031413635.1 Alphaproteobacteria bacterium
TTCGCCGGCTCCAAGGATCGCGCCGCCATCGCCGAGCGCGTCTACGCCGTGCTGCGCCGCCGCAACGAATGCGCCTATGTGATGGACGCCCAGACGCCGCGCGAACTCGTGCTGGGCTCGCTTGTCGTCGTCGACGCCTTCGATGCCGAACGCATAGAGACCCTGTGTACGGACGGACCGCACGCGCTCGGCGCTTTAAGCGGCGTCGAACGCGAACAACTCGCCGCCCGCCGCACGCCGCCGCAAGACCAACCGTGGGTCGCGCTCAACTATCCCGTCTGGCTGCACAACCAATTCCGGGCCGCGTTCGGTGAGGACCTGGAAACCGAAGTGGCCGCACTGAATGCCCGCGCCCCGCTCGATCTGCGCGTCAACACGCTCTGCGCCCGTCGCGACGACATGCTGCGCGAACTCGAAAGCGAAGGGTTCGTACCTGCGCCTTGCCCGCATGCCACCCAGGGCATTCGCCTCGCCGCCGGCACCGACGCCAAGATCTCCTCGCTCGCCGCCTACCTCGCCGGCCGCATCGAAATCCAAGACGAAGGCTCGCAACTCGCCGTGGCACTGGCGGAGGCGAAACCCGGTGACACGGTGGTCGACCTCGCCGCGGGCGCCGGCGGCAAGTCGCTCGCGCTTGCCGCCGCGATGGAAAACAGAGGCCGGGTGCTGGCCTGCGATATCGAACCCGTCCGCTTGCGCAAGATGGAACCGCGCGTCATCCGCGCCGGCGCCACCATCGTCGACATCGTCGGCGATCCCTATGGCGGGGCCGTCGCAACGGCGGTGGGCGAGGGCGCCGATATCGTCTTCGTCGACGCGCCGTGTTCGGGCACCGGCACTTGGCGCCGCAATCCGGAATCGAAGTGGACGTTGGACGAAGCGCGCCTGGCAAATTTCCGCGCGGCCCAAGCCAAACTCCTCGACCGCGCCGCCAAACTCGCCAAGCCCGGCGGACGCATCGTCTACGTCGTGTGCTCGCTATTGCCGTCGGAAGGCCACGAACAAATCGAACAATTCATCACCCGCAACCCAGCCTGGCGCCTCGCGAATTCAACCCGCCTTACCCCCGCCCGCGACGGAACCGACGGCTTTTTCGCCGCAGTTCTCCATTGTGCTGCACCCTGACGCTTGCCGCGGCGGCAGTGCCAACTATAGTCCGCTCCCATCATGACCCGCCGCCAACGCCGCATCGTCTTTTTGGTCTCGAGCCTAGGCCTCGTCACCCTGGCGACCGTGCTTGTCTTCACCGCGCTGGGCGATCGCGTGCTTTATTTCTATTCGCCCGCCGACGCGAAGGAGCGCAACGTCGCCGCCGGCCAGACGATCAACTTGGGCGGCCTTGTCGAGAAGGGAAGCATTGATCGGCCCGGCGGCGTCGAAGTCCGCTTCAAAATCACCGACGGTCAAGAAAATGTGATTGTCACGTATTCCAAGGACCTGCCGGATCTGTTTCGCGAAGGCCAGGGCGTCGTCGTCACGGGCGCTTTTCGTGATGACGGCGTTTTCCTGGCTACCACCGTGCTCGCCAAGCACGATGAAAACTACATGCCCCCGGAGGTTGCAAAGTCGCTCAAGGCACGCGGCGTCTGGAAAGAGGGCGAGCCGCCGCCATAAGCCCGGCCCGCGGCCGATTTCCGCCAACGCGCGGCCGGTTATCCTGATAACACTGAGTTAATAATTCGGACAGTTTTTAGACATGATCTGCGCTATATAGTGCGGCTTGAAAGTGCCCGTCATGGCTCGGGTGCTTCACCAGTTCCCCAAGGAGAAGTCGATGTCCGCCGATGCGTCGTCGCCCGCAGTTCCTCAATCCAAGAAGCCCCGCACGATCGTCCTGATGGCCAGCGCCGCGGCACTCGCGCTCGCGGTGACCTCGGGCATCGTCTTCGGCTTCGTATGGAGCGGAGGCGGCCCGGCCGCCGTTGCCGAAGCAACCATCGAACCCACGCAAATCGCCTCCGCCGCCGCCTCAACGGCGCCCGCCGTCGCGGGCGCGGCCTCGGCCACCACGTTCTTTCCGGCGTTGGCCGACATCGTCGAACGCGTGTCGCCCGCCGTGGTCAGCTTGAAGGCCAAGGTCACCGCCGGCGCACAGGGCGAAGAAGAAGAGATCCCCGAAGATGTGCCGCCGAGCCTGCGCGAGTTCTTCGAAAAATTCCGCAAGAACGCACCCGGCAATCGCGCTCGTCCGCGTGGCGAAGTGCAAGGCTCGGGTTTCGTCATCGACCCGACCGGCTATGTCGTGACGAACAACCATGTCGTGGCAAATGCCTCGGAAATCGAAATCGCTTTCTCCGACGGCAGAAAACTGAAGGCCAAACTCATCGGCCGCGACGAGCTCACCGATGTGGCGTTGCTGAAAGTCGAATCGAAGACATCCCTGCCGTCGGTAACCTTCGCCGACGACAGCAAAGTGCGCGTCGGCGATTGGGTCCTGGCGGTCGGCAATCCCTTCGGCCTCGGCGGCACCGTGACGGCGGGCATCGTCTCGGCGCGCGGCCGCGACGAGGTCGGCGGCACGCAGTACACGGACTACCTCCAGATCGACGCCTCGATCAATCGCGGCAACTCCGGCGGCCCGACCTTCGACTTGAGCGGGCGCGTCATCGGCATGAACACGGCGATCTTCTCGCCTTCGGGCGGTAGCGTCGGCATCGGTTTTGCCATCCCGTCGTCCACGGTTCAACGAGTTGTTGCCGACTTGAAGAAATCCGGCGCCGTCACGCGCGGCTGGCTCGGCGTACAAATCCAAAGCGTCAATGACGACATGGCCGACGCGCTCGGCCTGCCGAACACGAACGGCGCTCTCGTGGGTGAAGTCATCGACGCGAGCCCGGCGCAAAAAGCCGGTGTCAAACAGGGCGATGTCGTACTGAAAATGAACGGCACGCAAATCAAGGACAACAAGGACCTGTCGCGCAAAGTGGCGGCCTTGCAGGTCGGCCAGAGCGCAAGCTTCACGATCTGGCGCGGCAATCGCGAAATGACGTTCAACGTGACGATTGCCAAGCGTCCCGGCGAAGAGCGCATTGCCGGCAACACCACGCCGAAAGGCGGCAAGGATAACGCCAAGTCGAGCGGCGCCGATGTCGCGGCCTTGGGAATGGAGTTGGCGACCATAACGCCGGCCATGCGCAGCGAGTACGAACTCGACGGCAAGGTCTCCGGCCTCTTGATCACCGACATCGACCCCGACAGCGACGCAGCCGAGCGCGGCCTGCGTCCGGGCGACCGCATCGTTGCGGTCGGCGGCAACGAGGTGAAGTCGGTCGAGGAGGTCAACTCGGCGATTGCGACGGCGAAATCGCAAAAGCGCGGCTCGGTCCTTCTCTTCGTAGAAACCCAACGCGGCGCGAAGGCTTATGTGCCGGTCAAGCTGACCAAGGGCTAACCGCAATATCGCGGCATCGGAAGAATACTGCTTGGGGGCGGCATCGGCCGCCCTCTCGTCCCTCAACCCCTTGAGGACAAAACATCCATGAGAGTTCTTGTTGTTGAAGACGACCGCGAAGCGGCCGCCTATCTGACGCGCGGTCTGAAAGAAAGCGGTCACATCGTCGACCATGCCCCCGACGGCCAAGACGGTCTGCATTTGGCGATGGGCGGGAATTACGATGTCGCCGTCGTCGATCGCATGATGCCCCGCCTCGACGGCCTTTCGATGGTCCGCCGCATGCGCGAGGAAGGCAATCGTACGCCGGTCTTGTTCCTCAGCGCGCTCGGCGAAGTCGACGATCGCGTCAAGGGTCTGCGCGCCGGCGGCGACGACTATCTGGCCAAGCCCTATGCCTTCTCGGAACTTCTCGCCCGCATCGACGCTTTGATCCGCCGCAACGGCTCCGACACGGTGACGACAAAGCTTGCCGTGGGCGATCTCGAACTCGACCTGTTGTCGCGCACGGCGACCCGCGCGGCCCAAAAAATAGACCTGCAACCGCGCGAGTTCCTTCTGCTCGAATATCTGATGAAGCACGCGGGCCAAGTGGTCACGCGCACGATGCTGCTCGAAAACGTCTGGGAATATCACTTCGATCCGCAAACCAACGTGATCGACGTTCACATCTCGCGCCTGCGCGCCAAGATCGACAAGGGTTTCACCGAACCTCTGCTGCACACGATCAGAGGCGCTGGATACAGTCTCCGTGCGATTCCTTGATGTCTTTCGCACCGCGACGTTCAGGCTGGCGTTCGCCTATCTCTGCCTCTTTGCCGTTTCGGTGCTCGTCCTTTTGGGGTTCATCTACTGGCGCACCGCCGGTCTCATGGCGACACAGTCGGACGAAACCATCAAAGCCGAAGTTCAAGGTCTTGCCGAACAATACAAACGACGCCTTCTCCCGGGGCTTCGGGCGATCATTATCGAACGTTCGTCGCGCCCGGGCCAGCGCACGCTGTATCTACTGACCTCGTTCGATGGCACGCCGCTTGCGGGCAATCTCCCGCAATGGCCGCCGGAAACCGAAATCACGGCAACGAACTGGATCAACTTCACTTACGAAAGCGGCCCTGAAAACGATCGGGAAACCCGCCCCGGCCGCGCCGTGCAAGTCGTGCTGCTGGGCGGTTTCAAGCTGCTCGTCGGTCGCGACATGAAAGAAGTCAACGCCGTCGAAAGCACGATCCGCGCAACGCTGCTATGGGCGCTTGCGATCACGGGCTTTTTCGGCATCGCCGGCGGCGTCTGGATCAGCCGCAACGTCATCAAGCGCTTGGAGGTCATCAACCGCACCAGCCGCGAAATCATGTCGGGCGACTTCACGCGCCGCATTCCCGTGCAGGGCAATCGCGACGAACTCGACGATCTGGCGACCAATCTCAATCAGATGTTGGAGCAAATCGAACGTCTGATGATGGGCATGCGCGAGGTCGCCGACAACATCGCCCACGATCTGCGCACGCCCTTGAACCGGCTGCGCAACAAGCTCGAAGGCGCCATGATCGGCCACGCTTCGCGCGAAGAAACGACCCAAGCGCTCGAAAGCGCCATCGCAGAAGCCGATGGCCTCATCTCGACGTTCAACTCGTTGCTGTTGATCGCCGAGGCCGAAACCGGCGCCCATCGCGATACGCTCGAACTCGTCGATCTAAGCGAAGTCGTCCACGACATCGCCGATCTCTACGAACCGGCGGCGGAAGAGCGCGGTATCAAACTGATTTTCGCGGCCCCCTCGCGCGTTACCGTGCGCGGCAACCGCAGTTTGCTCGCCCGCGCCGCGGCAAACTTGGTCGAGAACGCACTCAAATATTCGCCCCAGGGCGGCGCCGTGACGGTGTCGGCCTTCGTCGCGCGCGACGACGACCGCCCCACATTCTCGGTGCGCGACACCGGCCCCGGCATCCCCGAGGCCGACCGCGACCGCGTGCTGGATCGCTTCGTGCGTCTCGAACGTTCGCGAAATACGCCGGGTTCGGGTCTGGGTCTCAGCCTCGTTGCCGCCGTCGCGCGCATGCACGAAGCCGAGATCAAGCTGGAAAGCGCCAAGCCCGGCCTGCTCGCGACCTTATCTTTCCCGCAAGTGGAAGACGCGCATGCCCCGCCTATCGCGGCACAAGCACGGCGCGTTCTTCCCGCACCCACGAAAGCCCCAAAAGTCCCAGAACCAGAAATACAAGGATGACCGCAAAACCGGCGCGTTGGCTCTGCGTCGCCGCCGTCACCACCGCCACCAGGAACGGCGCCGCGAAGGCGGTGGCCTTTCCGGTCAAGGTGTAGAGCCCATAAGCCTCCGAAATCATCTCCTGCGGCGCGATGCGCGCCACCATCGTCCGGCTCGATGCCAAGATCGGTCCGACGAACACCCCGCCCAGCATCGCGAAGGCCAGGCTCACCTGTTCGGGAAACAACGTGAACCCGAACATGCTCATCATCGGACCCAAAACCGGAAGCTGCTCGGCGCGCAACGCATCGGTCACCTGAAAGAAGAACAGATATTCGTCCGGCGTCGTACTGATCGAACCCGCCACGCCGATCGTAAACATCAGCAAGGCGAATTGGATCGTGCGTTTGGAGCCAACTCGGTCGTCGACCCAGCCGCCGATGAATGAGGTGAAGACCGGCACGCTCAACACGATCAAGGCGAAGAAGCCGATCTTGGCCGTGCCCCAGCCGAAAATCCCGCTGAGATAGCCCGCCAGAAACGTGAACACCGCGCTCATCCCGTCGGCGTAGATCGCGCGCACGATCAGATAGGCCGCCACATTGCGGAAATGCCTGGCCTGCGAGATCGTCTGCCCGAGTTGGCGAAGCCCCTTGCGCATCGCGCCGAACAGCGACAGGCCCGCATGCGGTCGGTCGTGCGTGAACAAGACGAATGGGATCGAAAAGACCACCAGCCATATCGCCGATAACGGCCCCGACAACCGTTCGTGCACGAACTCGCCCTCGAACAGCGTCAGCAAACCGAGCGCGGGAAGAGTGAGCCACACGATGAACAACAGCACGCTGCCGATATAGTCGAGGCTATAGGCAAGCCCGCTCATGAACCCGACATTGCTCTCGCCCGCCACGCTGGTCAGCATCGCGTTGTGATAGACGGCCGCGATCTCCATCGTCACGGCCGCGATCACAATGGCAATGATGCCAAGCCACAGATTGCCCGGCGTCACGAACCACAGCACCAGCATCGCGGGCAACGCGAGCGCGGAAAACAAAATCAGCCCGGGCTTGCGCGGCCCATAGGCATCGGCCAGCGCGCCGAGGAACGGCGAGCTCAGTGCAATGATCGCGCCCGCCGCCGCCTGCGTGTAGCCCCAAACCACCTGCCCCTGAACCGAATCGCCAACGACGGATTTCTGAAAATATGCCGAGAACACGAAGATGTTGATGATGACGAAGTAAGGGCTGCCTGCGAATTGATAGAGCACCCAGCCGAGTTGGCCGAGAAGCTTGCTGCGTTGAGAGTTCGCCTCGCCGCTCATACGATTTTCGTCTCGCCGCTCTCGGTCTCGCAAACATTCTCGATTGCGCCGATGCCGTCGATTTCGACGCGCACCCGATCGGTGGGTTTCAGCCGCACCGGTGGTTTGCGCCAATTACCGACGCCGGCCGGCGTGCCGGTGAAGATCACGTCCCCCGGCTCCAGCGTGAACGCGGCAGTCAGATGCTCGATCTGCGCCGGAATGTCGAAAATCATTTCGGCGGTCGAGGCATCCTGCATCACCTGACCGTTCAGCAAACACCGCACGCGAAGCGACGACACATCTGAGATTTCATCCGGCGTCACGATCCAAGGCCCCGTCGGGCCATGCGTGTCGAATCCCTTGCCCATCATCATGGTCGGCGAGCGTTGCTGCCAATCCCGCACGCTGACATCGTTGCCGCACATATAGCCCGCAATCACCTCGACCGCGCGCGCCCGCGGCACGTGCCGGCAGCGCCGTCCGATAACGACGCAAAGCTCGGCCTCATAATCGATCTGCTCCGACACTTTGGGAATCTCGATCGCGTCGTTCGGCCCGATGATGCAGGTGGCCTGTTTCGCGAACCACACTTGATACTCGGGCGCCGCGCGCCCCGTCTCGCGAATATGGTCGCCGTAGTTCATTCCAATGGCCAGCACCTTGCCCGGCCGCGGCACCGGCGCCTCGAGCCTGACATTGGCGAGCGGCAAACGATGGCGCCCTGTCTCGACGGCGCGCCGCGCCTCCGTCAACGGCTCCGCACCGCCGCGCAGGAACGCGATCATTGACTGCGGCAGATGCGGAGCGCCGGTGGCGAGATCGACAATGGCCTCCCCGTCGATGACGCCGATGCGCCGACGATGCGCTTCGGTGAATGTTGCGAGCTTCATGATCCGGCCAATTTGCTTGAGTCGAGAGCGCTTTTTTGCGTCGTTGTTAGAGCAAGAGCGATGGCGGAATGCACCTGCGAATCGCGTCTTGCACACGAATCGCGGAAAATGGCAGCCGCTCCGGCCAGAAAAGCAATATGGGCTATGAGTTTTCTTGTGGGTGATTGCACAAAACCCACTAAAACACTGACTTCCGGACAACCTGCTCGCAAAAAATGCAGGGAAACCGATGTTATTTTGTAGATTGCTTAATATCTCTTTGTTAGACGTGACATATCCAAGACCAAGTTGAGGGGCCTAACCCAAATGAGCAAATCTGACTTCATCCTCGCCGTTGCAAAGAAAGCCGACCTTCCCAAGGCAGAAGCCAAGCGCGTGATCGAACTTGTGTTCGGCACGATCGAAGCCAGCCTGAAGGGCTTGAAGGGCGGCGGAAAGCTCCCGATCGGCAATTTCGGCGTGTTCACGGTCGCCAAGCGCCCCGCGCGCATGGGTCGTAACCCGCGCACCGGCGAAGCGATCAAGATCAAGGCGTCCAAGAAGCTGCGCTTCCGTCCTGCAAAGACCTTGAAAACCGCTGCCGGCATCGTTCCCGCTGTGAAGAAATAATCCAGCTTTAGTGCAGCGTACCGGCCCGGGCCAGTAACCCGGGCCGTTTTGCGTTTTGAGTTGCCCGCGCACATGAGGCAGAACTGGTGCGATGACCAACGACCTCGCAGCGCGAATCGTCCGCCTCCCCGAAGTCTTCGATCGAGCACAAGCCGAACGCACGCTGGAGGTGTTGGGCGCGCGCGCGGGGCAGGGGCGGTTGCGCGACCTCGTCTTCGCCACGGCCTCGAACAGTCCTTACCTCGCCCGCCAGATGCTGCGCGACCCCGAGACTCTGCCGGTCGACCTGATGGGAGCGCCGGAAGATGCCCTTGCCAACCTCCTGGCCGGCCTGACGTTCGCGGAAAAGCCCTCCCGCGCCGAAATGATGCAGCGCCTGCGCGCGGTCAAGCGCCGTGCTGCGCTGCTGATCGCACTTTCGGACCTTGGCGGTGTGTGGAATCTCACCGAAGTAACGGCGGCACTCACCAACCTCGCCGACATCGCACTTGCTGCGGCTCTTCGCTTTGCGATGCAAGAATCGATCGACCGCGGCCGCTTCGCACCACTAGATGCGGCCGACCCCGCAGGCGGCAGCGCGCTCTTCTTCCTCGCGATGGGAAAATACGGCGCCCACGAACTGAACTACTCCAGCGACATCGATTTCAGCTGCTATTTCGACGCCGCGCGCCTGCCTGTTGCCGCGAAAGTCGAGCCGCGCGAACTCGCCGTCCGCCTCACGCAATCGACGGTCGGCCTGATGCAAGAACCGACCGGCGACGGCTACGTCTTCCGCTGCGACCTGCGCCTGCGCCCGGACGCGGGCTCGACCCAGATCGCCGTCTCCACCCGCGCGGCGGAGAGTTATTACGAAACGATGGGGCAAAACTGGGAACGCGCCGCGATGATCAAGGCGCGGGCTTGCGCTGGAGACAAAGCGGTGGCCGCCGCCTTCCTCGCCAATTTGGAGCCTTTCATCTGGCGCAAATATCTCGACTACGCCGCGATCTCGGACATCCATTCGATCAAGCGCCAAATCCACGCCCAAGGCGGCCACGGCGAAATCGCCGTCGCCGGCCACAACATCAAGCTTGGCCGTGGCGGCATCCGCGAAATCGAATTCTTCGCCCAAACCCAGCAACTCATCCTTGGCGGCCGCATCCCGTCTCTGCGTTCCACGCGCACGGTCGATGCGCTCGCTCGCGGCACTGACCGAGAAGGGCATCATCGCCGAAGGCACGCGCGCCGACCTCGCCTCCGCTTACGATTACCTGCGCACGCTCGAACACCGCCTGCAGATGGTCGAGGACGAGCAAACCCACACCCTGTCCAAATCCGCCGAGGGCCTCGATAACGTCGCCCGCTTCATGGGGTACGCCGACACCGCAAAATTCTCGGCCGAGCTTCGTGCAATCCTGGCGCGCGTCCAAGGTCACTACGCCAAACTGTTCGAAAGCGCGCCCTCGCTCTCCGAAGACACGGGAAGCCTCGTCTTTACGGGCGTCGACGAGGATCCCGAAACGGTCGAGACGCTGCGCAACCTCGGCTTCACCCAACCCGGCGCGCTCTCGGCCACGATCCGCGGCTGGCATCACGGCCGCATCCGCGCCACGCGCAGCGAAAAGGCGCGCGAGAAACTGACGGCGCTGATGCCGCTGCTGCTCCATGCCCTGGGCAAGACGGCCAACCCCGACATCGCCTTCACGCGCTTCGACAAATTCCTGACCGGCTTGCCCTCGGGAGTGCAGGTCTTCGCACTGCTCTATTCGAACCCGCGCCTGTTGGATTTGATCGCAGAGATCGTCGGCACCGCGCCGCGCCTCGCCGATCACTTGGCCGCGCGCCCCGGCCTGCTCGACGTCTTGATCGACATAGATTTCCTGTGCCACCAACCCGACCTCGCCGAGTTGCAGGAAAGCCTTGATGCGCTCTTGCGCGGAACGAAGACGCTCGAAGAAAAGCTCGACGTCGTGCGGCGCTGGACCAAGGACCAGCAATTCCGCGTCGGCCTCCAGCTTCTGCGCCTGGAAATCGACGGCATCAAAGCGGGCTATGCTTTCGCCGACGTCGCCGAAGCCGCGATCGCGTCGCTCCACCGCGCCGTCATCGCGCAAGCCGTCACAGCACACGGCGAAATCCCCGGCGGCGAGATGGTCGTCATCGCCATGGGCCGCCTCGGCGGACGCGAGATGACTGCCGCCTCCGATCTCGATTTGATTTTCGTCTACGATCACACCGCCGGCGTCACCGTGTCCGACGGCGCCCGCCCGATCGCGCCCAGCACCTATTACGCCCGCGCCTCGCAGCATCTGATCTCGGCCTTGACCGTGATGACGGGCGAGGGCGGCCTCTACGAGGTCGACATGCGCCTGCGCCCCTCGGGCAACAAAGGCCCCGTCGCGGTCAGCTTTGAAACCTTCTCGAAATACCAAGCCGACGAAGCCTGGACCTGGGAACGCCTAGCCCTCACCAGAGCCCGCGTCGTCGCAGGTCCTCCCACCCTGCGCGCCCGCGTTGAAGCTGCCATCCGCGCCTCGCTCACCGCCCCACGCGACGTCGCCAAAACACTCGCCGACGTCGCCGACATGCGCGCAAGGCTGGACCGCGACCGCCCCGCGAAGAGCGCATGGGATTTGAAGGAAGCGAAAGGGGGTTTGTTCGACGTAGAATTTATCGTCCAGGGCTTGCAATTGGTCCACGCCCCGGCGAAGCCGGACGTGCTCAATGTGAACACACTCGACGCGCTGCGCGCGCTCGCAGACCTAGACGCCATCGCAAACGGCGACGCCCGAATGTTGGAAGACAAGACGCGCCTCTACCAATCAATCACCCAAATTCTTCGATTGACGGTGGAAGGAACCTTCGACCCCGCCGCCGCTTCTCCGTCGCTTCGCTCCCTAGTCGCGCGAACGGCTCACCTGCCGACCTTCGAAGACGTCGAAGCGCGACTAGGCAAAATCCAGGCGGAAGTGCGTGAACTATTCACGCGTGCAACCACCCCTAAGACACCAGCCTAACCTTCTGCCCGCTCTCGATCCGCTCTGCGCCGCGCACGATCACGCGCTCGCCCTCTTTGAGCAGGCCCAGCACCTCGACCATCGTGCCGTCCTTGGCGCCGGTCTCCACCGCGATGCGCTCGGCCTTGTTGTCCTGGCCGAGCTTGAACAGATACGTGTTCTCCTCGCGCAGCACGAGCGCATCGCGCGGTACGGCCAGTACCGTGCGCGGCTCGGCCGACGGCACCATCACCTTCGCAGCATCGCCCACGAAGGCGGCGTCGGCGGCAAGCGAAAGGCGCATTTCCACCGTCCGGCTTTGCGCGTCGCCGACCGGCACGACCACGCGCACCGTCGTCTCGATCGGCTTGCCCTGTATCTCCGCCGTCACGCGCATGCCTTCCTTCAGGAACTGCATCGAGGCGATCGGCACCTGCGTGCTGATCTCGATGGCGCCGAGATCGACCAACCGCACCACGTCCTTGCCCGCGTTCGCGTATTCGCCCGTATTGATCAAACGCGCCACGACGCGGCCGGCAAACGGCGCGCGAATCTCGGTATGCTCCAACTGATAGGCCGAACGTTTGAGTGCGGCATCCGCCTGCTTGAGCGCCGCCTCGTTGCTGTCGCGCGTCGAGTCTGCTTGATCGGCCGCCGCCTTCGACATCACTTTGCGCTCGTGCAGCTCTTGCATACGTGCCGCATGGGCGCGATCGAACTTCACCACCGCCGAAAGTCGCGCCACGTTCGCTTTGTCCGCGTCCAGTTGCATCGCCGCCAAGTGACCATCGAGCCGCGCCACCACATCGCCTTGCGCGACAACCGTGCCGACTTCGGCCACCCACTCGACGCGCCCCTCGACCTCCGACGCTAACCTTGAATCGTTGCGCGAGACCACGCTGCCGGGATAGGTCACTTGCGGCGCTATCTTGGTCGCCTTCACCTGCGCGACGCTGACCGCCGGCCACTGGCTTTCGTCGGGCTTTACGGCGGTTTCGGCGCTCGGCGTGGCGGGACTTTCGCCACCGCCCGGCCAGAACCAATAGGTCAGCGCGAGTACGGTGATCGCCACCGCGCCCAAGGCGCCGATTCTCTTGCGGTCGAGTTTCATTCCGCTGCCACCTTAAAAGGCGAGGGCGGTGTCATCGGCGCCCTCGACAGCACGGCTTTCGTCTCGCCGAGCCGCAGCATCGCCGGGATCAGAATGACCGTGAAAAAATGACTGATGAGAATGCCGCCGACGATGACGGCCGCCAGCCCGCGATAAATCTCGGCTCCGGCGCCTGGAATAACGACCAGCGGCAACATGCCGAACACCGCCGTCAGCGTGCTCGAAAAAATGGGACGCAATCGCGTCTCGAGGCTCGACCGCACCGCGTCGGCGCGGCTCATGCCCTCTGCTTCCGCTTGCCGTGTGCGCGCGACCAGCAAGATCGTGTTGTTGACGACCAGCCCCAACACGATGATGAACCCGATCATGGTGAGAAGGTCGAGCGGCTGAAACACGAACAAGCCGACGAACTGCAGTGCGGCGACCCCGCCGACCGTGCCGAGCGGCAAGCCGATCGTTGCAATCGCCGAGTCCGTCACCGATTTGAACAGCGCCGCCATGATCAAGAACAACAGCAACACGGCGAGCGCGAAATTCTTGCCCATCGTCCACAACGCGCCCTCAAGATGGTCCGCCGCCGCGCCGTAGAACACCCGGCCCTCGGCCGGCAACAGCTTTTTGATCTCGGGCTCGATCTCGGTGCGGATCGTGTTCAGCGCGTCCTGCAAGGCCATGCCCTCGGGAGGCTGGAAATTCAGCGCGATCGTGCGCCGCCGGTCGAGCCGGTAGAGCCCGCTCGGCGCCAACCCTTCTTGCACGTTGACGAGTTGGCTCATCGGCAACGTGCCGGCACCCGGCGTCGCAACCGGCGCACTGGTCAACCCGTCGGTCGACGGCAGCGGTTGGGACTTCAGGATGATGTAAAGCCGCTTCTCCCCGTCATAGCGCTGGCCGACGTAAAGCCCTTCGCCGAACGCCTGCACAAGCTGGCCGACCTCGCCCCGCGTCCAACCCGCCTCGCTGATCGCACGGTCGTTCGGCAAAATCTTGAATTCCGGCTGGTCGTAGTCGAGCGAGGGCTGCGGGTTGACCGAAGCCTCGGGGAATTTCTTCGTCAGTAGCTCGAAGCCTTTGCGCGCCGCATCGCGCATGGCTTGCGCATCGGCGGACTGCACGTTGATCGAAATGCCGCCGCCCGCATCGAAGCCGCCGAACAGACTGCCGACGAAAGAAAACGCCTGCGTGTCGGGCAGATCCTTCAAAATCTCGTTGCGTACGATCGGCAGCATCGTCGCGGCAAGCTCGGAATCGTCGAGCACCCGCACCGCCATGTTCAGATTGCCCGGCCCGTAATTGATCAAATAGTAGTTGAGCAGGGCGGGCTGTTTTTCGCCCTTCATATAAGGCGCCAGACGTTCGATAATCGGTTTGGCGACCTCGTTTTCGGTAAAGCCGATGGTTGCCGCCGGCGGCAACTGAAAGAACACGTCGATTGCCGCGCGCTTGACCTGCGGCAGGTACTGCAAACTCGGCGCCAAGAGCACGGTCCCGGCGAGCGAGCCGCCGATCAACCCGCCGATCCATAGCTTGCGTTTGCGCGGCGTATCGGTCGTGCCCATCACGAAATCCGAAATGCCGCGCCAAACATGCGCAAACTCCGGCACTTTGGGCCGCGTGTGCAGGAACAGCACCGATAGCATCGGCACGACGGTAATCGCCACGATCAACGACACGAAAACGGCAACGGCGATGGTCACCGACAAATCGGCAAAAAGCTGGCCTTCGACATCTTTGAGGAAGATCACGGGCAGGAAGATCGCGACATTGGTGGCAGTCGTGGCCAGCAGCGCGCCCCACACCTGATCCGTGCCCTTTTGCGCGGCTTCGGCCGCCGGCATGCCGTGCTCGCGCAAGCGCAGGATGTTTTCGAACGAGACGATGGCGGCATCCAGCACCATGCCGGTGCAAAACGCCAA
>JANOFM010000020.1:0-4702 GCA_031413635.1 Alphaproteobacteria bacterium
CGGATCCGGGACGATGCTGCGATCGGAGGTGAAAGAGATCGTGATGCGGCCGCAATAGCTGAACACGGGATGGATGATGCCCATGCCTTCGAAAACCGGGCCGAGGCCGTATTGGGTGACGAGGCGCGCGCCGTTCATGTAGAGCGGGATCGGCGGGCCGGGAATGTTGGTGATGACCGTGTTGAACATCGGCGCGACACGGTTGGCGAGGCCCAAGCGCACATAGAGGCGGGCTGCGAGACCCGTCAGCGTCGAGGGCATGAAGCTCGAGTATTCCGCCATCTGGCGCGCGCCGGCGGCGTTGGTCAGCGCCTTTGAAGCTTCGGCCTCTTCGTGGACGAATTGCAGGCGGCCGAACGGATCGGCGATGTGGGTGCCGATCGGGATCGTCATCGCCGAGACTTGATTGCCGAGCGAATTCTTCTCGCCCGGTTGGCGGACCGAGATCGGCGCCATGCAAACGAGCGATTCGCGCGGCAGTTCGCTCTTGCCCTTGAGATATTTGCGCATCGCGCCGCCGACGACGGAGACGACGACGTCGTTGACGGTCGCACCCTGCAAACGCGAGCGGATGTCCTTGATTTCGGCGAGCGAGAAATCGCGACCGTCGACGACGCGGTGGGTCGAAACCGAACCGTTGAAGCGGGTGCGCGGAACGCGGCCGAACGTCGTGTGCAGCTTGCCGCGCGCGATGCCGCCGATCATGCGGGCGATGCCCGGCGCCGATTTGACGACGGTGCGCGCGAGACGCAGCGGCGTGTTCAATGTGTTGATTTGAGCACGTGCCAAAAGTTCGACCGAGGTCGGGGTGCGCTCGGGAATCCACGGACGCTCGGGGGTAGCGATCGCGCCGGCCGGGTCGATGCTGTGGACGGCGTTGGCGATGTCCACGCCAGAGACGCCGTCGATCGCGGCGTGATGAATTTTCGAAACGATGGCGTAGGAACCCTTCGGCACGCCGGGGATGTTGTTCAATCCCTCAATGACCGTGAATTCCCACAACGGCTTCGACAGGTCGAGCGGGCGGGAGTGCAGGCGCGAGGCTTGGATGCACAGCTGGCGCCAGTCGCCGGGCTGCGGCAGCGCGATGTGACGGACATGATATTCGAGATCGAAATCCGCGTCGTCGACCCAGTACGGGTAGTCGAGGCTCAAAGGCACGTTGGCGATCTTGCGGCGAAAGCTTTTCGCCAAATGCATCCGCGAGTCGATGAAGCTCAGAATGTCTTTGAAGCGCACGAAGGAATTCGGCGCCGTCGATGGGTCGTAGATTGCGATCGAGCCGATATGCATCGGCGTGCGGGGCGTTTCCAAATAGAGAAATGCCGAGTCCAATCCAGAAAGTTGTTCCATGTTTCCTGTCCCTGCCTCTCGCCGGTCTGTTGCCGTTTTGACTCTCGACCCGGAAATAAACTCACCGTCCCCGGATTTCTTAACGCCGCAACGGCCGCTTTGCGCCGCGTTTGGTTATTTCGCAGATGCATATAAGAAAATGGAGTTTATATCAATGGTGCAGTGCACAAATATTATTATGACGGTCCGTCATCGTTGATTTTCTGCCGAAAAATGTGGCTAAAGCCTTCTTTTTTATGACTGGAGTTCGCCTGCGACGAAAGTGCGCAGTGCTACGCTTTCGCCAAAAGGCCGTGCAGAAAGACCTCCAGCGTCTGTCGATGAGCCTCCGCGGCCAGGTTCGTATCGCCCGTTTTTGCCCACGAAATAGCGATGGCGTTCCAAGCCGCAACCAGCGCTAAACCCGCAGTTTCCGGCGCGATTCGATGGGCAAACTCTTCCGATTTCTGCCCCTCGCGGATGATGCCCGCAACAACACCTAGCAGGCCGGGCGAGACCTCGGCGAAGGAAACCTCGGAGGTCGGCTGAGCGATGAACTCAAGCACGATCTGGCGCATCAAATGACGGTGGGCACCCCACTCGGCAAGGTAGATTTGAAGCAATTGGCGCAGGCGTTCCGCCGCGACGTCGCGCGTGCCGGCGAGCTGATCGGCGATCTTGCCGGCGATGTCGTCGTTGAAGGCGGCGACGAGTGCCGATTTGTTAGGAAAATGCAGGAAAAACGTAGCGTTTGCGACGTCGGCGGTACTGCAGATGTCTTCAATCCGAACCTGATCGAACGGCGTGTCGGCCATCAGTTCCATCGCAGCATCAAGGATGCGCCGGTGCGTATCGCGCTTCTTGCGCTCGCGGCGCGAGATCGTGGGGTAGCCCGCCGGGTCATAGCTGTCGGACATTAACTTCATCCCTCGCAATCGCACTGGTTGTGTACCATATCCATCATTGGAGCCGACTCTATGATGGGAACTTCGAGGCGTGCAAGTGCTTGATTTGAAACTGTTCATTCCAGCGACGGGGCTTGTGGACAACCACCAATCGCCCCTAGCGTTGAGTCATCGAGTTTCGCGACTTGTTGCAACCAGAGCGGGGGCTCATCTATGGCCGTAGTAGACGCTGCGTCTGTTGGCGTTCGGGATGTCCGGGCACCCTCACTTGCGTTGGCCCTGACCGAAGGCGGCCGGGCACTGACCGAGTTCGTTTCGCTCCAAGGGGCGTCGCCTCTGTTGAATTTCGCGCCGTCGGGCGACGGCCACCCCGTGATGGTGTTGCCGGGGTTCTTGGCGGGCGGGGGAACGACCTCGCCGATGCGGCGTTTCCTCAAAACCAAAAACTACGAACCGATTTGCTGGGGCCTGGGGCGTAACCTCGGACCGTTGGCGATCGGGCCGGAAGGCGAATTGCTCGGGCAGAAGCTTGAGGCGATCTACCGTCAGATGAAGCGCAAGGTCAGCCTGGTCGGTTGGAGCCTGGGCGGGATCATGGCGCGAGAGCTTGCCAAGAAGTATCCGCACATGGTGCGCCAGGTGATCACGATGGGTTCGCCCTTTGCCGGCCATCAGCGCGCGAATTACGTGTGGCGGCTCTATCAGAGCGTGACGGGTCAGGAAATCGATCCGGAAACGATGCGCGACGTGTTCGACAACCTTGCCGAAGCGCCCAAGGGAATTCCAACGACCGCAATATTCTCCAAGGGCGACGGCGTCGTGTCGTGGCGCACCTGCATCGAGAAGCGCTCGAAGCTGACCGACAATATCGAGGTCTATGCGAGCCATTGCGGCTTGGGCGTGAACCCGACCGTGTTTTTCGCGCTCGCCGATCGCTTGGCGCTGCCGGAGCGGGAGTGGCAGCCGTTCGACCGCACCGCGGCGACGTGGCGGCGGTATGCGTATCCGTCGAGCGGACATGTTCACTAAGACCACTTTGTGATTTGCTAGCCCTGGGTTTCGCGAACGCGCAGGGGGCAGTGATGTTTCGGATTTTCGCCGCACTCGTTTTGGCGGTGTTGGTGCTTGCGGGCGTCGTGGTTGGGCGCACGTTGATGGTGCCCGCCTATCAAGCGTCGAGCGCGGCTGCACCCGCGTCGAAGTTCAATGCGGCGGCGATGGCCTTGCATCTGAGCGAGGCAGTGAAGTTTCGCACGATTTCGTGGCAAGCGGGCGCGGACCCTGCCGACGTGACCGCTTCGCAGGCTGCGTTCGTCGCGTTTCGCGATTGGATCGCGACGACTTACCCGCAATTTTCCAAAGCCGCGACGCGCGAGATCGTCAGCGATTATAGTTTGTTGTTCACGTGGGCCGGATCCGATCCGTCGCTGAAGCCGATCCTTTTGATGTCGCACATGGATGTCGTGCCGATAGCGCCGGGCAGCGAAGGGAACTGGACGCATGCGCCGTTCGCCGGCGACATCGCCGACGGCTACGTCTGGGGCCGCGGGACGATGGACACGAAGGGTGGCCTGGTGGGGATATTGGAGGCGGCGGAGGCGCTTGCGGCCAGTGGGTTCAGTCCTAAGCGCACGATCTTGTTTGCGTTCGGCCACGACGAAGAAAAGGGCGGTCGCGACGGCAATGAGAAAATTGCCGCCCTTCTCGCATCTCGCGACATCAAGCTCGAATTCGTCGACGACGAAGGCGGCGTGATAACCAGCGGCATTATTCCGGGTGTGTCGGCGCCGGTGGCGCTGTTGGGCGTGGCCGAGAAAGGTTACGTCACGCTTGAATTGACGGCGCACAGTGCTGGCGGCCATTCGTCCCTGCCGCCGCCGGTCGACGAGACCGCGATCGGACGCTTGGCGAGGGCGATCGTGCGTGTGGGCGAGGCGCCGTTCGAGAGCAAGATCGACGGCATCGCGCGCGATCAGCTGACGCAGTCGATGCCGGCGATGCCGTTTGCGACCCGGATGGCGATCGCAAATCTTTGGCTGTTCGAACCGTTCGTGTTGATGTCCTTGAACGCTTCGCCTGGCGGCGGCAGTTCGCTGCATACGACGATCGCGCCGACGATGATCAGCGGCGGGGTCAAGGAGAATGTGTTGCCGCCGGAGGCCAAGGCCTCGATCAATTTCCGCATTCATCCGCGCGACACGATCGAGGGCATCGCCGCCCATGTGAGTGCTGCGATCGACGACGATCGGGTCGACATCAAGGTCGTTGCCAACGGGCGCGAGGCGTCGCCGGTGTCGAAGGTGGACGGGCCGCAATACGCGTTTCTCAAGCGCACGATCGAGACGGTCATGCCGGGCGTGATCGTGGCTCCGAACCTCGTCGCGGGCGGCACGGATTCGCGATACTATCAGCCAATGACGGACAACGTCTTTCGCATGATCCCGGCGGTGATGGGTCCCGACGAT
>JANOFM010000021.1:0-2094 GCA_031413635.1 Alphaproteobacteria bacterium
GCCCAATCGTCTTGCACTTTGAAACGGCTGGGGACGAAGACTTGGTCTTGGATCTCGCGGCCTTGGCGGATGGCCGCGAAGATCGCTTCTCGCTCGGCGCTGCCTTCGGGTGGGGTTGTGGGGCCCGAGGGCGAGCATGCCACGATCACGACGACGAGAAGCGGAGCGAGGATGCGGGCGAAGTTGTGCATGGGTCGAAGTCCCGTGTTATGGGTCGCGCAGACATTAGCATCCAGGTCAGCAAAGTTCGAAAGGCCAAAATGACGACCTACGACTTCGATCTTGTCACCATCGGCGCAGGTTCGGGCGGTGTGCGGGCGACGCGGATGGCTGCGAACTACGGCGCGAGAGCCGCGGTCGTGGAGGAGTATCGCGTCGGTGGCACGTGCGTCATTCGCGGTTGCGTGCCCAAGAAGCTGATGGTCTATGCCAGCCGCTATGGCGAGGACTTCGAGGATGCGGCCGGGTTCGGCTGGCATGTGCCGCATCGCAGCTTCGATTGGGCGACGTTGATCGCCAACAAGGATCGGGAGATCGCGCGGCTCGAGGGGCTTTACCGGAAGAATCTCGAGGTGGCGAAGGCCGTGACGATCGACGATCGCGCGGTCCTGAAGGATCCGCATACGGTGCATCTGTTGAAGGCCGGGCGGACGATCTCGGCCAAGATCGTTTTGATTGCGACCGGCGGGCGGCCGTTCGTGCCCGAAGATATCGAGGGCGGCGATCTCGCCATCACGTCGAACGAGGCGTTCCATTTAGCGGCGTTACCGAAGACCGTGATGGTGGTCGGCGGCGGCTATATTGCGGTCGAGTTTGCCGGGATTTTCAAAGGGCTGGGCAGCAAGGCGATCCTCGTTCATCACGGCGATGAGATTCTGCGCGGCTTCGATCGCGAGGTGCGCGAGCGTATGCGCCACGAGTTGCAGAAGCGCGGAATCGATGTGCATTTGAAGTCGGTTGTGGCGTCCATCCGCGCAGAGGGTGGGCGCAAGCGCGTGCGGTTGAAGGACGGCACCGAGCATGTCGTCGACGAGGTGATGTTTGCGGTCGGTCGGCGTCCGAACACAACGGGGCTTGGCCTTGAGGCGTGCGGGGTTGCGCTATCGGACGCGGGTGCGGTGAAGGTCGATGGATATTCCCGTTCGTCGGTGGCGAATATCTATGCGGTCGGCGATGTGACGAACCGCGTGAACTTGACGCCGGTAGCCATCCGCGAGGGCGCAGCGTTTGCCGAGACCGTGTTCAACACCGCACCGACCGCGATCGATCACGCGGACATTCCGACGGCCGTGTTCGGGACACCCGAAATCGGCGTCGTGGGGCTGACGGAAGAGGCGGCGCGCGCCAAGTTCGCCAAGGTCGACATCTACAAGGCGGGGTTTCGGCCGATGCGGGCGACGATGTCGGGGCGCGATACGCTGATCTTCATGAAGCTTGTCGTCGATGGGTTAAGCGATCGCGTGCTCGGCTGTCATGTCATGGGGGAGGCTGCGGCCGAGATCATTCAGTGCGTCGCAATCGCGGTGAAGATGAAGGCGACGAAGCGCGATTTCGACGCGACGGTGGCGCTGCATCCGTCGGCGTCGGAGGAACTGGTGCTGTTGAAGACGAAGTCGTGATCGGCATGCTGCGATTGTTCCACGCGGAAGCGCGGAGTACGTGGAGAAGAGAGAAGACTCACACGAAGGGACGAAGACACGAAGATCAGTATGGGCGCGCGGCGCCCAAAAAAAAGAAATATCCTCAGCGCGAGGGTGACTCTATCGCTTCGTGGCTTCGCGTGACTCTTTTACTTCCTTCTCGGCGTGCTCCGCGCCTCCGCGTAAAACAGGTTATCTTGGCGTGCGCCAGCCCATGATGGCCAGCGCGTTGCCGTCGGGGTCCTTGAAGAAGCGCAGGGCGTGTTCCTTGCCGCCCTCGCGTTGAAGTACTTCGGCGTTGCGTTCGAATTTCAGGCCGCGGGCGGTGAGGGCGGCTTCGGTCGCGTACCAGTCGCCGGCGTCGAAGTAGATATAGGTGTTGTTTTGAAGCGCGCCTTCGTGATGGGCGGGGCCGATCATCAGGCGCGTGCCACCCGCGTCGAAGAAGGCCATG
>JANOFM010000022.1:0-2711 GCA_031413635.1 Alphaproteobacteria bacterium
TGGACATGTCCGCGCCGTGATAGCCGATCTTTACGCCATGCTCGGCAGCCAACCGGCTCTGAAGGCGGTCGATTTCAGTCTTGTCGCCAAAGCCGTTAAGCATGACGCGCGCGCCGGCCGCGCAGAGCGCCTCGGCGATGCCGAGGCCGATGCCGCTCGTCGATCCGGTGACGATGGCGGTTTTTCCTTCAAGGGTTTTCATGTTTGACGATGCCTTTGGTTGAAAGTGAAGCCCCGAGCGCTGCGCCAAGAATAAGCGCGACCGCTGCGCCGATGACGCAGCCGGTCCAGCCAAATTGCATGAACGCCAAACCGAGCAGATGCGCGCCCGCCAGCCCGCCGAGATAGTAGAAAGTGAGGTAAAGGCCGCTCGCCGAGCCCTTGTCCGTCTGTGCAACGCGCGCGACAAAGCCCGTGGCTGCGGCCTGCGCAAAGAACGTTCCGGCACCCAGTACGGCAAGGCCCGCGAGCACGAGCGGCAGTTGAGGCGACAGGGTGAGCGCCAAGCCGAACGCCGCCGCCAGCAGCGCGACTGCGATGGCGCGACCGGCGCCCAAGCGCCGCGCCGTCTCTCCCGCGAAGGGCGTGGTCAGCAAGGCGAGTAGAAATACGAGATAGACAAGCCCAAGCGACTTGGCCGGCAGCGAGAACGGCGCGCGCACGAGCACAAAGTTCACGTAAGAAAAAGCGCCGATGAACGCGAAAAGGATGAGAAAGCCGATCGCAAAACAGATGCGTAGATCGCGCGTCGAAAAGTGCAGCCGAAACGCGTCGACCGGCGACCGCTGCGGATGCATGAGCGAAGGGTTCGGCGGCGCATTTGAAATCGTTAACGCCACCAGGAGCGCGCCCGCGAGGTTTAAAGCTGCGAAAACAAGAAAATTCGTCTCGACGCCAAAGCCATCGACGACGCCCGCTGCGAGCATCCGCCCGAACAGGTTGCTCGCCACGTTGCCTGTGACATAGGCGGCGAACGCCGCCGGTGATGCGCTGACGGTGCAACGCTCGCCCAAATGCGCCAGCGTCAGCGTGAAGGCCGCCGACATGCACAATCCCTGCGCGACGCGCAGGACGGCGAAAGTTGTGAGATCAGGCGCGAAGGCAAGTAATGCTGTCGGCAAAGCAAGCAGGACAAGACTGGCGATAATTCCCTGACGGCGGGGGATGCGTGCATTGTAGAGAGCAACGATAAGCCCCGCGGCCGCCATGCCAATCGTCGACGCGTTGACCGCGGCCCCCATCGCCGCAGGCGTGGCGTCATAACGAAGGGCGAGCGCGGGAAGGATCGCCTGTGTGGCGAAGAGATCGACGACGGTCAAAAATGCGGTGAGCCCGATGACAAACAGATTGAACCACGCGTTCGGCAGCAGCCTGCCGACAGCGGATCCAAGCTTTGACGTCGGTGCGAAATGCATGGTTTCACTCGGTTCTGAACGACGATCCGGAAGCGCAGGAAACCGACGCTTCCGGACATGGCTGCGGTGATATTCGTCCGAGGGAGTCGCTGGTTACATCGATTGTTCAGCAGGCGCCTGCGGCGGCAGGATGTCGGCCGAAATCAGCACGGCGGGTTTGCGCGAATCGTTGCGCCACCAGTGCGATGTCGCTCCAGACTCCGCCACGACCTCGTCCTTGCGATGCAGAATTGGAACCGAACAGGTGCTCCGGTACTCGGTGACTTCGCCGCTGACGACATAGATGTTGGCCGGGCGCTCGTTGTGCGCGTGCCAGGGCACGACGCCGCCCGGCTGGATGACAAGCTTGCGCATGCGCAGCGCGCGTCCGGGGATGTTGTAGCCTTGGCCGAGGTCGATCGACGCGATGACGGTGTCGGTGACGCCGCTAGGCGCCATCGGACCAGGAGCGGTGACGTCGACGCCGACTTTGTCCGCCGGGCACTCGCCCGCAATTGCTGGTGCGGTGAACAGCGCGCTTGCGGCCAAGGCCCCAGCGATTGCGCTGATGCTGTTGAAATTGCTAGCCATTTTTTCGAATCTCCATCTGTTGAACGAAGCCTGTTGGGCTATTTGATTCTCGGCCCAAGCTCGGCTGAAGGAGAGTTCGTCGATGGGCCGCCCGCGGTTACAGCGCGTTTGCGCTTTGGCTCGGCCGCCGCTGGCGGCGTTGCAGTTTCTTGCCCGACAGATTTAGGGAGGCAGCGTCAAGGCCCTCCCGTTCCGCAGGCCTGTAGTGTAACCGCTTGAGGCGGGCCGACGTATCCATTTCTTGGGAGAGATAGCCATAGGGGGCGAAGCGGAGCTGAAGGCGTTGATGCTGCGAGGTCTGTCCGGCGACATGGTCGCTCACCGCGCCTTTCTCGCGACGGTCAGCGGCAATCTGCGGGCCTTCTATCGATCCCGCATGCGCAGCGCCCCGGAGGACGCCGAGGACCTGCTGCAGGAAACGCTTGTCGCGATCCACACCCGTCGTGACACGTACGACCCTGCCTACCCCGTCATGGTCTGGGTCTACGCGATCGCACGCTACCGGATGATTGACCACTGGCGCCGGCGCGGGCGTCGCGGCGAACACATCCCGGTGGTGGAGGCGCATGAACTCTTCACCGCCGCCGAGGACGAGGCGGTCGATGCAAAGCGCGACGTGGCGCGCCTGCTCGCCAAGCTGCCGCAGAAGCAGCAGGACGCGATCGGGCTTGTGAAGCTGGAGGGCATGAGCGTGCAGGACGCCGCCGCGCAGACCGGGCTCTCGAT
>JANOFM010000023.1:0-17797 GCA_031413635.1 Alphaproteobacteria bacterium
GGCTGGGCATTTGCCGGCGATGTCTTGGCGGGCGTGGTCGCGTCTTGCGGCGACGTGGTTGAAACGATCCCGACGGATTTCGTCATCGACGCCACGGGGCGCAGCGGAAATTCCCTCTCCTGGCTCGAAGCGGGCGGGTTCAGTCCGGTGGAAGAGACGAAACTCGAAATTGGGACCGGCTATGCCTCGGCCGTCTTCAAGAAGCCGGCCGACTGGCACAGCGCGGTCGACGGGCTCTCCATCTCCAACCGCGATCCCGACACCAAAGGCGGCTTCCTCTTTTCGATCGAGAACGATTGCTGGCTCGCAAGCCTGACCGGCCGCTTCGACCAGCAGCCGCCCGGTGATCCCGGCAAGTTCATGGCGTTCGCCCAAAGCCTGTGCGTGCCCGATTTCTACGATTGGATCAGCGAGGGCGAACGAATCTCGCCGATCAAGGTTTACAAGGCGCCGGTATCGCGCTGGCGCCGTTTCGAGAAACTCGCACGCCATCCGGAGCGGCTGTTGCCGCTCGGCGACGCGCTCGCGCACGTCAATCCGATCTTCGGTCAAGGCGTGACGCTGGCGTCGACTCACGCCATGGCCTTGTGGAACATCCTGGCCGAGCGGGCGGCCGGCGGCGGTGCATTGGACGGCATCGCAAAGCCGTACTTCGAAATGGTGCATGGCTTCACGAAGACCGTCTGGGAAGGTTTGGGGAATGTCGAGTACCGCCATGCGGGCACCAAGGGCGAGCGCCCGGCCGACATCGACATGCGCATCGCGTTTTCGCGCGGCTTGCGCAAGCTGATCGAAGACGACGCCGAGGTGCACGCGCTGATGGGCGGCGTCGCCCATCTGATCCATCCCGTGGAGGTGGTTCGGCGTCCCGACATCGTCGCAAGGGTCATGCGGATCATACAAGCGGAGATGATCTCTCCGAAAGCAGCGACCACGCAGTAGTTGCGAAAACACCTGTAAGTTCGTGTCGCTTCGCCGACATCGAACGACCGCCGGAGAGTTTATTGGAGGGAATGGCATGGATGTCGTCTTGATCTGGCTGCTGCGAGTCGTCATCAGCGTCGTCATTCTGTGTTGCACGGGTCTACTTGCCGGCTATTGCTACGAGAATTATGCGGCAGGGCGCGAGGCGGAGCGCTTTCCACCATCGGGTCGTCTTGTGGATGTTGGCGGGCGCAGCCTCCATCTGTTGTGCAAAGGCGATGCGGCGGGGCCGACGGTCGTCATCGAACCGGGAGCCGGCGAACCGTCGATGCTGTGGTGGTCGGTGCAAGACCAAATCGCGATGTTCGCGCGCGTGTGTACTTATGACCGGGCTGGTTATCAATGGAGCGCGCCGTTCGCCGGTCAACGCAGTATCGAGGATCGGGCGCGCGAACTTCGCGAGGTGCTAATGCGAGCCGGCGTGACGGGACCGTACGTTCTGGTCGCGCATTCATATGGCGGCGCCATCGTGCGGCTGTTCGCGCGCGATCACATGCAGGAGACGGCGGGTCTGGTGCTGGTCGATGTGCCGGATGAGGAGTTGCTATTCGGCGAACGCTACGCGGCGGTGATCTTCAAGAGTAAATGGATCTTGGCCGCCGCGACGTTTGCGATGCGTACCGGCGTCGTCCGGATCATGTCGACGTTCGCCGGAGCGGAGCAAGAGGACGAACCGATTCTCTTGGTCGAGGCGCGGCGCATGTGGCCGATGGCGTTCCGCCCGGCCGCACTAGACGCGGCGGCGGACGAACTCGCGTCTATCGAGCGGGCACCGCCGGCGCTACGGCATGCGGGAAGTTTCGGCGTCTTGGGTAACTTGCCGTTGATCGTCGTCGCCCATGGGCAACCCTTTCCGGGGATGTTCGCACCGCTTGAGGTCAGATTTCGCGAGGGCCAGCAACGACTGGCGGCGCTGTCGTCGAATAGCGAGCTTGTGATCGCGGAACGCGCCAATCACAACATCAACTTGGACGCGCCCGAGATCGTCGTCGACGCGGTGCGACGGGTCGTCGAGGCAGCGCGAAAGTACGGGCCGCTTGCGAAGCGATAAGGTGGCGGCACGGCGCAACGCTTCGCGGGGTGTTCGATTGCTGCGGCGGGTGAGCGAGCGGTCGACGGGCGAAGGTTCCGGCCTCCGGTGCCTTTTCCCATGGGCGACGGGCGAGGGCGACCAATAATCTGCTGCCGATCAGGCCACGCTTGACATCATTTAGATGGTTAGCTAATTATCAATCCATGAGCGGTGTGTTCAAAGCCTTGTCCGATCCGACGCGGCGGCGCGTGTTGCAGCTTTTGCGCGCGCGGCCGATGAGTGCGGGCGATCTGGCCGATCATTTCGACGTGTCGAAGCCCACCATGTCGGCGCATTTCGCGGTGCTGCGCGAGGCGGGGCTGGTGCATGCGGAGAAGGACGGCAAGTCGCTGGTCTATCATCTGAATCTCTCGGTGTTGGAAGACGGGTTGATGGGCTTTGCGCAGACGTTTGGTTTGGGCGTCGCACGCGAACGCGTGCGGACGCCCGCAAAAAGAAAGGTCGCGACATGAAGGCGAACAGCATCACGCATAGTTTTGGGTTGGCGATCGCGATGATTGCGCTATCGCTTGCGCTCGTCTGGGCGGCAAAAGCGGGAGCGGTGGACGGCGATCTGCCAACCCGCATCTCGATGGTCATTGCCGGGCTCGTGATCGCTTTCTACGGCAACGCGATTCCGAAGATGGTGCTGCGATCGGCGCAAGCGCGAGCGGCGCGGCGGCTGGCGGGCTGGGCGTTCGTGCTGTCGGGCTTTGTGTGCGCGGCCCTGTGGGCGATGGCGCCGCTCGATGTTGCGATGCCCGTGTCGATTGCGATGATCGCGTCGACTTTGGTGCTGGTGTTCGGTGTTTGCATTCTGACGCGGCTCAACGCTCGCACCGATTGAGGTTCGATCCCGTCGACCGTTTGCCGGGTCTGGCGTCGCGTGCCTGTGTGGTGCATGTTGGCCGCCAATTTTGGGAGGCTTTCATGACGGTTCAGGTTCCGACAACGGCTTTGCAGTTGCGGTCGCTGGTGACAAAAGACGGCGAGTTACAACTTTCGCTCGCCCGCGTGGCGGTGGAGGCGCCGGGTGCCGAAGAGGTGTTGCTGCGCGTCGAAGGCACGCCGATCAATCCGTCGGATCTGGGGCTGTTGATCGGGCCTGCCGATATGAAAGCCGCGCGCGTGTCGGGCAAGGGCGAGCAGACCGTCGTGAGCGCGCCAGTGGCGCCGCAGTTCATGCGCATGATGACGGCGAGGCTCGATCAGTCGATGGCGGTGGGCAATGAGGGCGCGGGCGTGGTGGTGAAGGCCGGCGCCTCGCCTGCGGCGCAAGCGCTGATCGGCAAGACGGTCGCGATGGTCGGCGGGTCGATGTATTCGCAGTACCGCACCGCCAAGGCCGCCGACGTGTTGCTGTTGCATGCGGGCACGACGGCTTCGGAAGGTGCGTCGTGTTTCGTCAATCCGCTGACGGCGCTCGGTATGGTCGAGACGATGCGGCGCGAGAACCACAAGGCGTTGGTGCATACCGCGGCGGCCTCGAATCTGGGGCAGATGCTCAACAGGATTTGTCTCGCCGACGGCGTGGGGTTGGTCAACATCGTGCGCAGCGGCGAGCAGGAGAAGATTTTGCGCGATGCCGGCGCGAAGGTCGTTTTGAATTCGCAAGCGCCGGGATTCATGGAGGCGCTGACGCGGGCGCTTGCCGAGACGGGCGCGACCATTGCCTTCGACGCGATCGGCGGCGGCAAGCTTGCCAGCCAGATCCTCAGCTGCATGGAGGCGGCGGCGAACCAAACTGCTTCCGGTTACAGCCGCTACGGCTCGACCACGCACAAGCAGGTCTATATTTACGGCGGGCTCGATACGGGACCGACTGAGCTGACGCGTTCGTTCGGCATGGCGTGGGGGGTCGGCGGTTGGCTGTTGACGCCGTTCCTGATGAAGACCCCACCGGCGGACGTGCAGCGCCTGCGCCAGCGGGTCGCGAACGAGATCAAGACCACGTTCGCCAGCCATTACACGCGCACGATTTCGCTCACCGAAGCGCTGCAACCGGACGTGATCAACGCCTATAACAAGCGCGCGACGGGCGAGAAGTTTCTGATCAATCCCAATAAGGATGTGTGAGGGGTCGCGGCCGTTCGGCGGACGGTGCCCTCGCGTCATTCCAGCGTGGCGTAGTTCGTCGAGCGGTCGGTCGCTCTTGTGCCGGCGATTTCGTCCACGGACTCACTTAGGTCTTTCAGATAGTGGTCCATCACGCCGGTGTTGCTGTTGCTGACGGTCGAATGCAGCGAGTCCGGCGGTGTTTGGCGGTCGTGGAACCAGCCGCGTTTGAGCAGCGAGTCGCCGAGCGCGAACATGTCGACGCGGCGCTTTGCGGCGGGGTCGGCTGCCATCGCGACCAGGTGGTAGGTGCCGGCGCCGAGCACGCGGATGCCGTCGATGGCGGCGATGCCTTCGCGCATTTGATCGGCGTTGCGCAGCATCGCGGTCGTGAGGCGCAGATAGCCCTCCAGCCCCAAATGCTGCATCACGGCCCAGGCGGTTGCCATCGGCAGGCCCGAGCGCGTGCCTTGCAAGTTGGGCGAGGCGTAGAATCCACCGAGCCAATCGTCGAACACGAACGTCTGATAGGCGCGCAGGTTTTTGTCGCGATAGAGAACAACCGAGGCGCCCTTCGGCGCGTAACCCAGCTTGTGAATGTCGGCGGAGATCGAGGTCACGCCGTCGACGCGGAAATCCCACGGCGGCACGGCGCGGCCCAATTTCTCCACGAACGGCAACACGAAACCGCCCATACAGGCGTCGACGTGGCAGTTGGCGTCCGCGGCGCTCGCCAATGCGGCGATCGCCGGGATATCGTCGAGCACGCCTTGCGGATATTGCGGCGCCGAACCGACGATGAGAACGGTGTTGGGGCCGACGGCGTTCGCCATGGCTTGCGTGTCGGCGGTCCAGTCGGCGCGGACTTTGGTTTTCGAGAGTTTGATGTCGTAGATGTGCGCGGCCTTATGGAAGGCGGCATGCGCGCTTTCGGCGACGATCATGTGGGTTTGGGTGAGCCCTCGTTCCTTGCGGCCGCGTTCGCGCGCGGCGAGCACGGCGCAGAGAATGGATTCGGTGCCGCCGCTGGTCATGAAGCCGGCAGCACTTTGGGGCCCATGCAGCAGGTCCGCCGTCCAACGCACGACTTCGGCTTGAATGGCGCCGAGCGAGGGGAAGGCCTTCGTGTTGAGCGCGTTTTCGTGCAGGTAGAGTTTTGCGGCGCGCTCGGCCACCTCGTGCACCGAGGGGCCTCCGTCATAGACCATGCCGAAGGTGCGCCCGTCCTGCCAGCGTACGTCGTGCGCGCGTTTCGATTCCAACTCCGCGATGACGTCGTCGATGGGACGACCTTTCTCAGGCAATGGCATGGTGTTCTCCGCGTTGTTGGCGCCCGTTATCGGGGCTTCTTCGGGCGAAGACAAGTGAGGGCGGGACCTATATAAAGGTGTCATCCCTATTCACATCGGAACGGACGGAGCGTGAGCATGAGCGGTGCAGCGGGCAAAGTGGCGGCGGGTGAGCGCGGTGCGGCTTATGACGTGCCGCTGGCGGCGTTGAACCCGGCGCAACCGGCGTTGTTCCAGGCCGACGCGATGTGGCCGTTCTTCGAACGGCTGCGCAAAGAAGACCCCGTCCACCGCACGGCCGAGAGCGAGTACGGGCCCTATTGGTCGATCACGAAGTACAACGACATCGTCGCGGTCGATACGAACCATCAGGTGTTCTCGTCGGAGCCCGCGATTACGATCGTCGATCAGACGATGGGCCAGGGGCCGTTGCCGATGTTCATCGCCATGGATCCGCCCAAGCACGACGTGCAGCGTAAGGCGGTGTCGCCGGCGGTGTCGCCGATGAATTTGGAACGTCTGGCGCCGGTCATTCGCGAGCGCGCGGCGGGAATTCTCGACGGGTTGCCGATCGGGGAGACGTTCGACTGGGTCGATAAGGTGTCGATGGAGTTGACGGCGATGACGCTGGCGACGCTGTTCGACATGCCGCAGCAAGACCGCCGCCGGCTCACCTATTGGTCGGACGTCGTGACCGCGGTGCCCGGCCACGGGCTGATCGACACGTTCGACCAGAAGATGGAGATCTTCCTCGAGTACAACGCCTATTTCGCGGAGCTGTGGAACCAGCGCGTGAATGCGGCACCCGGCAGCGATTTGATCTCGATGCTGGCGCATAGTCCCGCGACGCGCAACATGGAGCCGCGCGAGTTTTTCGGCAACATCGTGCTGCTGACCGTCGGCGGCAACGACACGACACGCAACACGATTACCGGCTCGATCCTGGCGCTCAATCAAAATCCCGATCAATACGCGAAGCTGCGCGCCAATCCGGCGCTCATTCCGTCGATGGTTTCGGAGACGATCCGCTGGCAGACGCCGCTCGCCCATATGCGCCGGCGCGCGATGCGCGATTTCGAATTCCAAGGCAAGCAGATCAAAGCGGGCGACAAGGTCGTCATGTGGTACGTTTCGGGCAATCGCGACGACGAGGTGATCGAGAATCCGAACGCCTATATCATCGATCGCGAGCGCCATCGCCAGCATCTGTCGTTCGGCTTCGGCATTCACCGCTGCGTCGGCAACCGGCTGGCCGAGTTGCAGCTGACGATCATCTGGGAAGAGATTTTGAAGCGCTTCCCCAACATCGAAGTCGTGGGCGAACCCAAGCGCGTCTATTCGACGTTCGTGAAGGGCTACGAGAGCCTGCCGGTGGTTATCCGGACGCGGCATTAGGGTTGAGGTCTACCACAGCATTGGCGGAGCATGGCGTGCGTCGGGCCGGAAATTTATCGAGCCTGCCGCCACATTCCGGTGACGACCGGCCCACCGCCCGGAGCCTCGTAAGAGACGATCGGAACGAAGCCGAGCGACTCGTATCGCGCGTTGTTTCGGGGATTGCTGGATTCGAGATAGGCGGATGCATCCTCCAAATCGATGCGCGCGAGATTTTCACGGAGCAGCGTCACTCCAAGCCCGCGTCCGCGGTGCAGATCGGCGGTGGCGAGGAGGCTGAGGTAGTAGTGGGGCTCGCGGTGAGGGTGGGCTTCAGCAAAGCGGCGAAAAAGCTCGGTCACTTCGGGGGCGCGTGAGCCAACGAGTTCCGATAGCAGGCCTTGCACCTGGGCTTCTTCGTCGGCCGTCAGTTCGATTCCGTTTGGAGGAATCCAGACCGACACCGCCTCAAAACCCGTTGTTCGAAAGACCCAAGGATATCGAAACGCGCTCGGGATTAGGAAACGCCACCATTTCTCCCGCGCCGCGGGATCGGGAAAGGCCCAACGCCAGATCGGATCGTGGAGGAAAGCCTCTGTGACAACGCGGACCACTGCATGCGCGTCGTCCGATGCGGCCGCAACGACGCGCAAGGTCTCGGCCGCGCGCTCGCCGGGCGTGGATTCGGCGCGCGCGGCGGCTGCATCGATGACGCCGATGCGGGGCGGCGGACTGTTTGTCATGGAGGGGTTCCCGGTTGCGAGTTGTTCGGACCCGCGCTCACGTCGCCGTGGCGGTGGTCGTCTTGCCGTCCGATGCGGCGACGACGAGGAGCATGACCAACAATGCCACGCTGTATTCGCTGCCGCCGGTTCCATGTTCGCCGACAAACCAACCCAGATTGCGGTGAATGAGGACAATGCCGCCGGCGGCAATCGCAAACAGTGGCGCGGCCATCCACCTGACGCCAATGCCCGCGATCATGAGCGCGCCGGCCACCAGTTCGGTGATGGAAATGCACCAAACCACCATGACACCGTTGGGAAAGCCCACCGATTCCATGAACGAGCCGAATTGCGGAATCGAGCCGTTGACGATGCGGACCGCCGCGTGCGCCATGAACAAGAGCGGCGTGACAATCCGTAGAACCACAATCGCTTGGTGCAAAGTTACGAACGGGTATCGCAGCATTCGTCGAGGCCCCCTTTGAGAACAACCGCTCGCATCCATATCAGTTCGCCAAGCGCGGCGGGGCGCGCGGTTTTCACACTCTTGTGAGGACCGATGCTCCGGCTGGCGCGTCCGATCCGGGGTGGGGCCGACATACCGCTCTAGGCCGGCAGAATAAGGTCGAGCATGGCACGGAATCGCGGCTCGCCGGAGGTTTCGTCGACACGCTCCTCGAACGTGCCGTCGATGCGCAGCGTGATGTAGCCGTGCACCATCGACCACATGGCCACGGCGACGGTGTGAGCGCTCTTGCTCGGCGCGAGCCTCGCCTGCGACAGTTCCACGATCATCTTGTCGTAGATGGCGTCCATGGCCGCGTTGAGTTCGCCGCCGTCGATCAACACATCGCGGCGCCAGAGCAAACGGTACCGGTTGGGATAACGCAACCCAAACTCGAGCAGAGCGTCGGCAAACACACGAATGCGTTGTTGCCGCGTGACGGACGAAGCCTTCAGGCGGGCGTCGATCGCGCGGCCGAGTTGTAAGAAGAAACCCGTGGCCATGCTCGTCAGAAGGGCGCTGCGGTTCTCAAAGTGATTGACGGGAGCGGCATGGGTGACGCCGGCGTTGCGCGCCACGGCGCGGATCGTGACGGCATCGACGCCCTCGTCGTCGAGAAGCTTCGTCGCTTGCTTCAGGATCGCGCTGCGAAGCGCGCCATGGTGATAGGCGGTGCGGGTCATGGCGCTATATTGACATCGACAACATGATATGTAAATTGACAGTGTCAATATTTAGCGCGAGGCGGAGATGCGGCGGACCCAGCTTGTCGTCACGGCGGTGGCGCTGATCATCGGCGTCGGCGTGCCGGTGCTCGAGTTCAATGCGACGCACGTGTTCAACGCGGCGTGGCCGGGGCATGCGCGCCTGCACGAGGTTTGGCAGCTCGCAAGCAACACCGCGCTTGCGGGGCTTTGCCTTTGGCTTGCTTGGCGAAAGGGCGCGTTGCGGCTTGCGGCCGGCATCGGGCTGTGCCTCACGGGCGGGTTCATGGTCGCCTATGCGCTCAGCGGCGCCTATGGCGGCAGCATGCTGCACGCCGACGGCACAGAGCTTGCGATCGGCGGGGTGAACGTCGCCGTGATCGTCATGCTCGCTGCAACGTGCGCGTTGGCCGCTGTGGTGTGTTGGCCGCCGCGTGAGAAGGCGGCATCGTGACCGAGCTTTCCCTGCCGGTTCTCGTTCACATCGCCGCCGGGGCGGTGGGATTGTTGTCCGGTGCGTCCGCCTTGGCGGTGCGCAAGGGCAAGGCCGTGCATCGCGCGGCCGGAACCCTGTTCTTGATCTCGATGTCGATCATGGGTTCAACCGGCGCCATTATCGCCGCGCTGGAACCCGACAGGCTTTCGCTTCTGGCCGGGATATTGGCGGTCTATCTCGTCACCACATCGTGGGTGACGGTGCGGCGCGCGGACGGGATGATCGATGCGTTCGAGACGTGGGCGTTCTGCGTTGCGTTCGCCGTTTCCGTCTCGGCGATGTTCTTGGCCTCCGTGGCGGCGGCCGGGGGCGAAGGCGGGCTCGACGGCAATGCGCCCGAACCGTTTGTCGTCTTCGGAAGTATCGCGGGGCTTGCCGCGTTGCTCGACATCGTCGTCATCAACCGGGGCCGCATTGCGGGTGTGCATCGCATCGCTCGGCATTTGTGGCGCATGTGCGCGGCGCTTGCCATTGCGGCGTCCGCCTTTTTCCTGGGGCAGCCGGATTACTTCCCGGAGTCCGTGCGCGGAACATGGGTCGTGTTCACACCACCTCTTGCGGCGTTGGGGTTGATGGTGTTTTGGCTGTTGCGCGTTTGGTTCACGAAAACGTTTAAAACGTAAGGAGTATTTTATGTTGAGCCGTTTGTTTCCGTCCGTCGTCGACAATGTCTATCGCGGGCACGTGCTGGCGATTTTGTTGCTGGTTCCTATCCTCATCATGAAACTCGCCATGAGTTCGGTCGCCATCTTCAACCCGCGTTTTGGCGCCGAGACGGCCGACGGGATTCCGGTCAGCACGTTCGGCGCGCGCGGCGAGCAGGAGTTTTTGGAGTTGTTCGCGATTTTGGGACTAGCGCAGTTCACGCTGGCTGCGATCGCGGTCATCGCTCTCGTCCGCTATCGCGCGATGATCCCGATGATGTTTCTGATCTTGGCGGCCGAGCAGTTGTGCCGGCGGTTCCTGTTGATGAAGAACCCGATCCCCTGGTTTCCCGACCCGCCCCAGATCACGATCAACCTCGTGATCCTGGTGGGGTTGTTCGTGGGGTTCGTGCTGCCTCTGATCGGAAATTATCCGGCGGCGGATGGCGAGCACGACGGCGCCGGGGACAAGCCGTAAGGGCAGGTAGCGTTTCGCCCGGTCTCGCTCCGCGCGTTCGATCTGGACATTCCGGCGTGACATGTGGCTGGCTGCGCGCAGCAGCGAGCCCCTTGCCGCTGTTGCGCGCTTTCTCTGTCCCCGTAACTCAAGGCTGTTGGCATGGATTCCGTCTTTCGCGTCGAGAACGACATCGTCACCGTCAGCCCGTTTGCTTCGGGGCCGTGGAATCCGGGGATGCAGCATGGCGGTGCGCCGGCGTCGCTTTGCGTGTGGGCGGCGGAGCATGTTCCGGCGGCCTCGGCCATGCGGGTGGCGCGGTTGACGCTCGATCTGTTGCGGCCGGTGCCGGTGGCACCGTTGCGCGTGCGATCGGAGATTTTGCGCGAGGGGAAAAAGATTCAGCTCGTCGCCGTGCATTTGGAGGCGAACGGCGTCGAAGTTGCGCGTGCCAGCGTTTTGAAAGTGCGCGTGGGCGGGCCCGAATTCACGGCGATCGAGCGCGCCGATGCGCTCGACGTTGCGCCGCCGGAGCAAGGGGTGGAGCGTCGCGCGCCCGAACGCAGCGCCCAGTCCTTCGGCGCGGGCGCAACGTTGCGCGTGATCAAAGGCGAGTTCGGCGCGCCGGGTCCGGCCGCGATCTGGTTCAAGTACAACCGCACGCTGGTGGAAGGCCAGGCGAACAGCCCCGCCATGCTCGCCGCCGGGGTGGCCGACTTTACGAACGGCATATCGTCGGAGCTGACCTTCAACGACTGGACGTTCATCAACGCCGATCTTTCCGTGTCGTTGTCGCGCAATCCGGAGGGCGAGTGGATTCTGCTCAACGCGCAAACCTGGCTCGGCAATGACGGCGGCGGGATCGCGGCGGCACGGCTGGCGGACCGCAAGGGGTATTTTGGACGCGTCGTGCAGAATTTGGTGGTGGAGAAGCGGTAGGCGCGCTTACCGCTTCGGCTATTTTGACGAACACTGTGTGCAGGATGAGGCCTCGCGCGGCGCGGACAAACCACGGATCCGGCGCATGTGCGGGGGCTGCTTGCCAAGAGGGTGCCACATGTCCTAGGCAACGCGGGCTTGAGGCCGAAATCGAGCCTTCGCTATTGAAAGGGCATTCTAGTGAAAACCGGTACCGTGAAATTCTACAACAGCCAGAAGGGCTTCGGCTTCATCCAACCGGACGACGGCAGCAAGGACGTCTTTGTCCATGCCACGGCGTTGGAGCGCGCGGGCCTGCGCGGGCTCAACGAAGGTCAGAAGGTTTCCTTCGACACGAAGGAAGACCGCGGCAAGATCGCGGTCAACACGCTCCAAACCATGTAGGCTGAGGCGGGCGGCTTCTTTATTCGGCCGCCTTGACCCTTGCGAAATCCCCTGCGTCGTGGCGTTCCGGCAGTTGGCTTTCCGGGTCGCCCCAGGCGCGGTTGACCATGCGGCCGCGTTGGACCGCCGGGCGCTTTGCTATCGCGTCGGTCCAACGCTGGACGTTTTTGTAGTCGTCGACGGAGAGGAAATCGCCGGCCTCGTAGAGCAGGCCTTTGGCCAGCGCGCCGTACCAGGGCCAGATCGCCATGTCGGCGATCGTGTAGTCGGGCCCCGAGATGTATTCGTTCGCCGCGAGTTGGCGGTCGAGGACGTCGAGTTGGCGTTTGACCTCCATGGCGAAGCGGTCGATGGCGTATTCGATCTTTTCCGGCGCGTAGGCATAGAAATGTCCGAAGCCGCCGCCGAGATAAGGCGCCGAGCCCATTTGCCAGAACAGCCACGATAGGCACTCGGCGCGCTTGGCCGGTGCGGTGGGCAGGAATGCATTGCCGAATTTTTCAGCGAGGTATATCAATATGGCCCCGGATTCGAAAATTCGGATGGGCTTGGCGGGTGTCGAGCGGTCGAGCAGGGCCGGGATCTTCGAGTTCGGATTGACCGCGACGAAGCCCGAACCGAACTGATTGCCGGCGTTGATGGGCACGATCCAGGCGTCGTACTCCGCACCCGTGTGGCCCGTCGCCAGCAGCTCCTCGAACATCATCGTCACCTTCACGCCGTTGGGCGTTGCCAGCGAGTAGAGCTGGAACGGGTGGCGGCCCACGGGCAGTTCCTTGTCGTGCGTCGGCCCCGCGATCGGGCGATTGATGGCGGCGAAACGGCTGGCCGTGTCTTTCTCTTTGTTCCAAGCCCAAACTTTCGGCGGAACGTAGGCTGGGGTGTCGGTCATGTGCGGGAACTCCGTTCGGCGATGGCAAAGGTCAGGTCTATTTGGCGCTGCGTCGCGGCGGTGGCAAGGGCTTCTATTCACGGCGCGGGGCGGGTAATGCGCTTGCGGGCGGATTGCTCCGATCGCGATTGGACGCGCGCCGGACAGCGGGAGTAGGTATGCTTCATTCCAAGTCCCGAGAGTTGGCGCATGCGACCGATCGTTCTGATTTTCCTGACTATCAATACCGGCGTCTTCGTCATGTGGCTCGTGCTCGGGCAGAGCCCGTTCATGACCGACAATTTCTTGGTGAGTTGGGATGCGTTGGCGGCGGGGCGCACGTGGACGCTGGTGACCTCGGAATTTTCGCACATCTTGTTGCTGCATTTCATTCTGAACATGTACGTGCTGGCGAGTTTTGGGCCCATCGTCGAACACACGATCGGGTCGGGACGCTTTCTTGGGTTCTATCTGATCGCTTCGATCGTTGCTTCGTTGGCCCATGCCGGCGTATCGGCCTTTGTGATCGGACGGCCGGAGCTTTCCGCGCTTGGTGCGTCGGGCGCGATCTCGGGCGTGATCTTGCTGTTTTCGTTTATGTACCCGCGCGCGCGTATTCTGCTGTTCGGTTTGATTCCGATGCCGGCGCTGTTCGGCGCGCTCGCGTTCGTCGGCTTGGACGTTTTGGGATTGATCTGGCAAGCCGAAGGCGGCGGCCTGCCCATCGGCCACGGCGCGCATCTGGGCGGCGCGGCGACGGGGATGCTGTATTATTTGTTGGTGATCCGTCCATTGCGCCTGCGCCAGGCCGAGCGCATCGACTTCGGCGACGTCGCGACCTGGCGCAGGCTGATCGCGCAGCAGGGTCGAGGGGGAACGGATGAAAGCGGAAAATGAGAAAGCGCCTATTGTCCGGCGCACGGGCAATTTGATTTCCGCTTGGGCTTCCTCGCCGCGCTCGCGATCCCTTGCGCCAACTGGCACGCGCGTGGCTCGAGCAAATTCACTTTGGGGCGTTGTTCTCATTGACTGAGCCGCAGCCGGCATCGTAACTGCGATGTGTACCTTGAACTCTTCCCCCGGAGTTCCTCGCTTGAATTCAAAACGCCAAAGTGCAGTGGCCGTCGTCATCTGTGCGGCCGCCCCGATACTTAGCGCCTGCGCCGGCGAGCCGGCGAGCGTCGAATTTTCGTGGCCGATCGCCATCTGCCTGGACGGGACGCACAGCCATAGTCCCCGCCGCGAAGGCACCTGCGCCAATCACGACGGCGTTGCGCGCTGGATGGAGGTCTCGCATCGCGGCAGGCGAGGAAATTAGTGGTGTGCGGCTTTGGCTTGCTTCCGCGTTCGCGGCCGATGGGTTAGCTTGCCTACCCATGAGCTATTCCTTCCACCTTCTTTCCCCGCGTGCCGACGGCGATTTGCGTGCGCCGGCGCGGCTCAAGATGGACGACGGCGCGTTCGTGGCTGTCGATCCGGCGAAGGAGGCGATGAAGTTGCGCATCGCCGAGGCCTTGGTCGCGCGCTATCCGGATTTGGAGGTATCGCGCGCGGGGTACGGGCGGGGCGAGCCGTCGCGCATGCGGTGTTTCGAGATCAACGATCTCGGCGAAGACAGTTTCGGCGTGCAGATTCAGTTGTTCGACGACGAGGCGTTCGTGACCGTGCCGTTCTGGCATAGCGGCGACAAGGCGGCGGCGTGTTTCGCGCAAGTTTGGGATTTGATGCGGTTGATCTGCGGTGTGGCGGGCTATGCGGTGTTCGATGGCCAGATGGACCGCGTGCTCAAAGACGGCGAGACGATCGACGCGGCGTTGGCCGCCTATACGAAAGCGATGACGCGGGTGTCGCGCGATCCGGAACTCGGCGGACGCAAACCACCCAAGCCGTGGTGGAAGAAGAAGCGCTAGAGCGGCGGTTGCACGCCCGCCGGACGCGTGCCATTAGATTTCCATCGCGACATTCGCCATGGAGACCCATAGATGAAAACCCGCATCACGGAAATGTTCGGCATCAAGCATCCCATCATTCAGGGCGGCATGCACTTCGTCGGCTTTGCCGAGATGGCGGCGGCGGTGTCCAATGCGGACGGGCTTGGCATCATCACCGGCTTGACGCAGCGGACGCCGGAGTTGCTGGCGAAGGAAATCGCGCGTTGCCGGGCGATGACCGACAAGCCGTTCGGGGTGAATTTGACGTTCCTGCCGTCGGTGAGCCCGCCCGATTATCCCGCTTATATGCGCGCCATCGTCGAGGGTGGGGTGAAGATCGTGGAGACGGCGGGGAACAATCCGCAGAAGTATCTGCCGGCGCTGAAAGAGGCGGGCATCAAGGTTATTCACAAATGCACGTCGGTGCGCCACTCGCTGAAGGCGGAGGCGGTGGGGTGCGATGCAGTGTCGGTCGACGGCTTCGAATGCGGCGGGCATCCGGGCGAGGACGATATCCCGAACATGATCCTGCTGCCGCGCGCGGCGGACGAATTGAAGATTCCGTTCGTGGCGTCTGGCGGCATGGCGGATGGGCGCTCTCTCGTGGCGGCGCTGGCGATGGGCGCCGAGGGGATGAATATGGGGACACGGTTCATCGCGACCAAGGAAGCGCCGGTGCATCAGAACGTGAAGGAGGCGATCGTGGCCGCGAGCGAACTCGACACGCGGCTCATCATGCGCCCGCTGCGCAACACCGAGCGCGTGCTGAAGAACGCGGCGGTCGATCGTTTGCTTGAGAAGGAAAAGGCGCTGGGTGCGAACATCAAGTTCGAAGACATTTTTGGCGAAGTCGCTGGCGTTTATCCGAAGGTCATGACGGAAGGCCAGATGGAGGCCGGCGCATGGTCGTGCGGCATGGTGGTGGGCCTGATCAACGACATCCCGACGTGCAAGGAGCTGATCGACCGGATTATGGCGCAGGCCGATGAGATTATTCGTGGACGGTTGGCGCGGTTGACGTAAGGCTCACTTACGCCTTGTGGCAGGCGAATTCGACGAGGCGTCCGTCGGGGTCGCGCAGGAAGGCGGCGTAGTAGTTTTCGTGCACGGCGGGAAGCAGGGCCGGCGGCCGGTCGAGTTTGTGTCCGGCGGCGCGCGCGGTTTCGTAGATTTTGTCGACGAGGTCACGCGTCGGGGCTGAGAAGGCGAAGTGGACGTTGGCTGAGGGTTCGCCCTCGGAAATGAAGAGGTCGAGAGCGGTGCCGTCGCCGAAACCCTTGGCGCGGCCTTCGACTTTTCTTGTGTAGCCGAGCGGGGCCAAGACGTCGGCGTAAAAGCGGACGTTGGCGTCGACGTTGCGGCTTTGCAGTTCGAGATGGTCGATCATGGATGGCCCTTGCGGCGGTGGAGCAGGGGCGCACGATATCAACCATCGTCGCGGGTAGGCCTTTCTTTTGTGGCATTTTTCGTCGCTTGGCCGCGCCATAGGGTGTTATGTTGCGGCATGAGCGAACCCCTTGTTCTTGACGATTTCGACCGCGGCATCCTGGCGCGCGTGCAACGTGACGCGCGTCTGACGGCGGAGGTCATCGGCGCGGAAGTCGGTCTGTCGGCGGCGGCAGTGCAGCGGCGCTTGAAGCGTTTGCGCGAGGTGGGAGCGATCGTGGCTGAGGTTGCGATCATCGATCCGATCGCTGTGGGGCAGGCGATGACGTTCATTGTGGGGGTGGAACTCGAACGCGAGCGCGCCGACGTGCTCGATGCGTTTCGCCGGGCGGCGTGCGCGGACCCGAACGTGCAGCAATGCTATTACGTGACTGGCGTCGCGGATTTCGTTTTGATCGTCGTGGCGCGCGACATGGCGGACTTCGAGGCCGTGACGCGGCGCTTGCTGTTCGACAACGCGAATATTCGGCGCTTCACGACGAGCGTAGTGATGGCACGCGATAAGGTGGGGAGCACGGTGCCGGTTTGAGCGAATGGCGTCGAATTGGGAAAGAAAAGGGCGAGCGGCCGTGACAACGAAACAAGACCTGCATTATCGCAACCTTGCCGAGGTGGCGGGCGACATCCGTTCCGGCGCGCTTTCGGCCGAGGAGGTGACGCGGCATACGATCGAGCGCATTGCGCGGCTTGATCCGCGTCTGCGGGCCTTTGCCGCGGTGCGGGCGGACGAGGCGTTGGCGGAGGCGCGGGCGGCCGATGCGAGGCGGGCGCGGGGTGAGGTGCTTGGGCCTTTGCACGGGGTTCCGATTGCGGTGAAGGATTTGTGCGCGATGGCGGGAACGGCCACGCGCGCGGGTGGGTTCTTTGCGACAGGGTTTAAGGCCGACGAGACGGCGACTGTGGTGACGCGGCTGCAAGCGGCGGGTGCGATCATCGTCGGCAAGGCGCAGCTGACCGAAGGGGCTTGGGGGACGCATCATCCCGACATTCCTTCGCCGGTTAATCCGTGGGCGGAGGATCGCTGGTCTGGCGCTTCGTCGAGCGGGTCGGGTGTTTCGGTGGCGGCGGGGCTCGCTTACGGCGCCATCGGCACCGACACGGCGGGGTCGATCCGCTTTCCGTCGTCATGCAATCATCTTGTGGGGTTGAAGCCGACATGGGGGCGCGTCAGCCGGCACGGCGTGTTTCCGCTCGCCGATACGTTCGATCATGTGGGTCCCATGGCGCGGTCGGTGCTGGATGTCGCGCTGATGTTTCAGGCGATCGCGGGTGCCGACCCGCTCGACGTGACGACGCGCGAGGAGACACTCGATGATTACGCGGGTGCGGCGCGCGGCGGCACGCTGAAGGGCGTTCGCATCGGCATCGATCCGAATTATGCGTTGGGCGCCAACGATCCGTCGACGGCCAAGGCGATGAACGGCGCTATTGCCGCGTTGACGTCGGTGGGCGCCGTGCTTGTCGATGTGCGTCTGACCGGCATCGACGCGATCTTGGAGCGGGCGACGGCTTCGGCGCTGGTCGAGGCGGCGGTGTCGCATGCCAAGACCTATCCGATGCAGCGGTCGAGCTATAGCGACCACTTCTGCATGTTGCTGGATGTGGGGCGCGCGACGACGTCGACAGATTACGCCGCCGTCGCGATCTGGCGCCGTGAATTTCGGGGACAGTTGATGCGGCTGTTCCGCAGCGTGGATATGCTGATCGCGCCGGTGGCGCCGATTGCACCGATGACGGTTGCCGATATGAACGCCGTCGCGGGCGGGCCGCCGCTCGCCGCCGCGCCGGTGATGCGCTTCACCCTGCCGTTCAATCTCGCGGGCGTGCCGACGCTGACGCTGCCGATGGGCCGCACGGCGGAGGGCGCGCCGCTTGGGTTTCAGTTGATCGGGCCGAAACTCGGCGAAGCGAAGCTGCTGTC
>JANOFM010000024.1:0-51573 GCA_031413635.1 Alphaproteobacteria bacterium
AACGCCGCTCGCCTTCGTTGTGATGCTGGCGCCCCTCGGCATCGTCTGGTTCGCCTTCGGTCGGATCGACCGCATGTCGGCGGCCACGGCTCAAGCCTGGTTCTGGGCGTTTTCGGCGATCATGGGCCTCTCGCTCGCCTATATTTTCCAGGTCTATGTCGCCTCCGATATCGTGCGGGTGTTTTTCATCACCTCGGCGACCTTCGGCGCGCTTAGCCTTTATGGCTACACGACCTCGCGCAGCTTGAGCGCCTGGGGCTCGTTCTTGTTCATCGGCTTGGTCGGCATCATCATCGCCTCGATCGTGAACCTGTTCATGCAATCGAGCGCGCTTGAGTTCGCAATCAGTGTCATCGGTGTGGTGATCTTCGCAGGGCTCACGGCCTACGACACCCAGAAGATCAAGGAAATGTATCTGGAAGCCGACGACAGCGAGACGATGGGAAAGAAGGCGATCCTAGGCGCGCTGTCGCTCTATCTCGACTTCCTAAACCTGTTCTTGATGCTGCTCCGCCTTCTCGGCAACCGCGAATAGCTCTCGCGAAATCGCTCTGAATTCGGCCCCCGAAACCGCAAGTTTCGGGGGCTTTTTCTTGGGGCTCAGCGCTTGCGGCACATAAAGATGCCATCCGCGAACGGCACCAGCACCGTATCCACCCGCTGATCGTTCTTGATCTGGGCGTTGAGCGCCTTCAGCGCCGCGGTGTCGGCCGAGTTGTCGCCCGCGTCGACCACGCGCCCCGACCACAACACATTGTCGATGGCAATCAACCCGCCCGGCCGCACCAGTTTCAGCATGCGCTCGTAATAGGCATCGTATCCGGTCTTGTCGGCATCGATGAAGGCAAAGTCGTATTTGTCTCGCGCACCCTCGCCCAACAGTCGATCGAGCGTGGCGACGGCTGGCCCAACATGTCCCGTGATCTTGCGCGACTGCCCGGCCTCGGCCCAATAGCCCCGCGCGACGCCCATATACTTTTCGCTAATGTCGAGCGCATCGACATGCCCGTCGTCCGGCAGGGCAAGCGCGATGCTCAAGGCGCTATAGCCGGTAAACGTCCCGACCTCGATGTACCGCTTGGCGTTCATCAGCCTCGCGGTCATCGCCATGAACGCGCCTTGTTCGGGCGCAATCTGCATGATCGCCACCCCGCCCATGGCCGCGGTCTTTTCGCGGCAGGTCTTCAGGACGGGATGCTCGCGGACCCCCACATCGACGACATAGTCTAGAATGGCGTCGCTGAAATTGACGGATTTGCGCATGGGATTTGCCTGTCTTGGTTGGGCGGCAAGTTAGCGGCGGGACGCCTGCTCGACCAGCTTGCAATGAGCCGCGAATATCGCCATGTCACAAGCCATGCCGCCGGCAAATCTGACCGCCTATCCGACCGACCGCCCTATCCACGCCGCCTATGGCGCGGCCAGAGACATCGCTAGCTTCGTTGCCTGCACGCTGAGGCCGCCTTGCGCGCCGCCTGTCGAAAACATGCCGGCAGGCGACGGTCACGCGGTGATCGTCATTCCCGGATTTATGACCGGCGACTGGGCCACCAAACAGCTAATCGCTTGGCTGCGTAGAGTCGGTTACGAGGTCCGCGGTTGGGGCGCCGGATCGAATTGGGGCCCTTCGGCCGCCGCGATCAAGCGCTGCGAAACCCTGCTCGACGAAGCGGTCGAACGCACTGGGCGCCGCGTCACACTGATCGGTCGCAGCCTCGGCGGTCTCTATGCGCGCGAACTCGCCAAGGACACGCCGGAGAAAGTTGTGCGCGTCATCACACTCGGCACACCCGTCAAGTTCCCCATCGCCACCCCGTTGTCGCCGTTCGCCGATGCGGTGTCGGGCAATTTCGATCATGCCTTCGTCAATCGCGCCGCAGACCTGGCACGTAACCCGCCGGTTCCCGTCACGGCAATCTATTCCCGCAAAGACGGCATTGTGCCTTGGAAATCCTGCCTGATCGAGGAAAGCGCGATGTCCGAGAACATCGAGGTCGATAGCCCTCACACGATCATGGGCGCAAATCCGCAAGCCATGCGTGTGATCGCCGAGCGCTTGGCTATGGCGTCGCCGCATTAAAAAATCTCAAGCTGAATCGACGTTCATATTCCAATAGCGAAACCGTGAATCCGGAACACATCGCCGCCGCATTTCGGCCCCTCACCCGCCGCTTTGCGCTTCCAACTTCCTCCTCACGGTTGGCTCGGGAATTCGGAAAGTGCCTCGGACCATCAGCCCCCAGCCCCCCTCGCGGCTTTTTCTGAGCCCGGGCCAACCGGCTAGCTCCCCAAATCGCAGTGTGAAACACTCCCTCGTAAGACCACGCGAGGGAGTTTTTTTATGCGCCTGAACGGCAAAGCCGCCATCGTCACCGGTGCCGCATCCGGCATCGGTCGCGCCACCGCGCAACTTTTTGCGACCGAAGGCGCAACGGTTCTCGCCGTCGACTTGCCCGGCAAGGGACTTGCAGAAACTCACCGCGACCATAAATCGATTTCGGTCTTGGAGCTCAGCGTCGCCGATGCGACGGCGCCGAAGGCAATCGTCGACGCCGCCATTGCCAAATGCGGCCGCCTCGACATCGTGATGAACAACGCGGGCGTCGGCTCCAACGCGCTTGCCGAGCAAATGACGCGGGATGATTGGGACCGCACCCTTGCGATCAACCTCACGGCGCCCTTCCTCATCTGTCAGCAGGCGATCCCCCATCTGCGCAACAGCGGGGCAGGGCGCATCATCAACGTCGCCTCCGTCATGGCCGAGGGAACGGACTACGGACTCGCCGCCTATTGCGCATCGAAGGCCGGCGTCGCCGGACTGACGCGCACGCTGGCGCTGGAACTTGGAAAATTCAACATCACGGCGAACTACCTTCTGCCGGGCGCAATTCGGACGGGCATGACGATGCCGCTCTGGAATGCGCGTCCGGAGGTCGCAGACATTTGGGCGAAGAAATCGGCCCTTCGCCGTTTTGGAGAGCCCATGGACCTGGCCAAGGCCGCGTTGTTTCTCGCCTCCGACGACGGCGCGTTCGTCACCGGCCACGGCCTATCGGTCGATGGCGGATTGACGCTGCGCGTGTAGGGATTCTGGACAACTGGACACTTGCGGTTGTGACGGCTTTTGCGTATTGGCTTGCGCCCCCTTCCATCCAGTCATTCAAGTGACCCGCGCTCAAATTCCATGATTGAAATCGAAGGCTTAGTCCGCCGGTTCCGCAACTTGACGGCCGTTGGCGGCATCTCGCTTCGCGTCGCCAAGGGCGAGGTCTTGGGCTTCCTCGGACCCAACGGCGCCGGCAAATCGACTACGATGAAAATGATCACCGGCTTCCTCGCGCCGAGCGAAGGCCGCATCTCGGTGTGCGGCCACGACGTCGTCGAGGAAGCCTTCCAAGCGCAAAGCGCCATCGGCTATCTGCCGGAAGGCGCGCCTGCGTACCCCGACATGACGCCTGTGCAATTCCTAAATTTCATCGCCCAGGTCCGCGGCCTGAAGGACGAGGTGGCAAAAAAGGCCATCGACGCGGCGGTCGCGCGCACCGGCCTTCACGGCGTTTTGGATCAGCGCATCGAAACTTTGTCCAAGGGATTCAAACGCCGCGTCGGCCTCGCCCAAGCCATCCTGCACAACCCACCGGTACTGATCATGGACGAGCCCACCGACGGCCTAGACCCCAATCAAAAACAAGCCGTCCGCAAGCTCATCCGTGCCATGAGCCCGGAAAAAGCGATCGTCATCTCAACGCATATTCTTGAGGAAGTCGACGCCGTGTGTTCGCGCGCGGTGATCATCGACAAGGGCCGCATCGTCGCCGACGGCACGCCGGCCGAGCTGCTGGCCAAGTCGCCGACCAAACGTCTCGACGACGTCTTCCGCGCCTTGACGACATCCGATGGCGAAATCAATGCGGAGGTCGCGCCGTGAGTTTTTCGAATGCGACATTCGCGGTCTTCCGCCGCGAGTTCGACGGCTATTTCGCGACGCCGCTTGCCTACGTCTTCATCGTCATTTTCTTGTTGGCGATGGGGTCGTTTACGTTCTACTTCGGCCAATTCTATGAAACCGGCCGCGCCGAACTCGACGTTTTCTTTGGCTTCCATCCCTGGCTCTACCTCTTCTTGATCCCCGCGATTTCGATGCGATTGTGGGCCGAAGAACAGAAAAGCGGCACCATCGAATTGCTGCTGACACTGCCGATTCCGGTCGGTGCGGCGGTGTTGGGCAAATTTCTCGCGGCCTGGGCCTTTGCCGGTATCGCCTTGTTCTTGACCTTTCCGATGTGGATTACCGTGCTCTATCTCGGCTCGCCCGACAGCGGCGTAATCTTCGCCAGTTACGTCGGCAGCTGGCTGATGGCCGGCGGCTATCTCGCCATCGGTTCGTGTCTATCGGCGTTGACCGGCAATCAAGTGATCGCCTTCGTGCTCACGCTCGTCGCCTGCTTCATGTTCACGATTTCCGGCCACGACATTGTTCTCGGGTTTTTCCAAGCCTGGGCACCGTTGACGCTTGTCGATGCGGTGTCTTCGTTCAGCTTCCTCACTCATTTCGCCTCGATCATGGAGGGCGTCATCGATCTGCGCGACCTCGTGTTTTTCGGTTCGCTGATCGCGCTCTTCCTGTTCATCAACGTGATCGTGATCGATCAGAAACGGGCAGGCTGAACCATGCGCTGGACCCGTTCGACCATTGCAGGCTCGGCGATCGCCTTGGGCATTGTCTTGTTCTTTGCGATCAACATCGCCTCGAACTTTTGGTTTTCCGCGGCGCGTCTCGATTTGACTTCCACGGGCCTTTACACGGTCAGCCAAGGCACGAAAGAGACGCTGCAATCGATCCCCGAGCCCATCACGCTTCGCTTCTTCTTTTCCGAACGCATCTCGGTGAAATATGCCGGTGTGCGCGCCTACGGAGCGCGGGTCCGCGATCTGCTGCGCGAATATGAGAGCCTGTCGGGCGGCAAAGTGAAATTGGAGATCATCGACCCCGAACCATTGTCCGAACAGGAAGATCTGGCCGTCGCCCAAGGCGTTACTGGCGCCCCAACGCAAAGCGGCGACAAGATCTATTTCGGCGTGGTCGGCACCAACATGATCAACGGCCGCGAAGTCATCCCCTTCTTCCTGGAGGATCGCGAGGAATACCTCGAATACGATCTGACGAACCTGATCTACAAATTGAACCGAGAGAAGAAGCCGAAAATCGGCGTCGTCTCCAACCTACCCTTCGACAGCGGCGCCGGCGGCATGATGGCAGCGATGCAGGGCAGGTCGCGCCCCTTCATGATCTACGAGCAGCTCAAGGAATCCTTTGACGCCGAGTTCTTGGAACAGGATTTCGACCGCGTGCCTGCCGACATCGACGTCGTGATGATCGCACATCCCAAGCCCTTGAACGCCAAGACGCAATACGCGATCGACCAATTCATCATGCGTGGCGGGCGGGCGCTGGTCTTCCTCGACCCCTGGTCCGAAATTTCACAGGCCGGTGCCGATCCGTCGGGCGCGCCTCTCGAAGGCTCGACCCCCAGTTCGGCCAACAGCATCGATACGCTGATGAAAAGCTGGGGCGTCTCGGTCGATCCAAAACATGTCATCGGCATTTATGACCGTGCGCTGCGCGTGTCGTTCGGCGGCGGGGTCGCGAGCTATGTGGCCTGGGTCGGCATGACCGCGATGGACATGGACCGCAAGGATATCGTTACCGGTGAACTCACCGACATCAATTTGGGAACGATCGGCGCCATCACGCATACGAAGGGCGCGACGACGACCCTATCGCCCTTGCTTCGAAGCTCGGAAAACTCGATGCAGATCGATGTCGCCAAGGTAAGGGGCGATCCAAATCCTGACGAACTGCTGCGCGAGTTCGCCAGATCGGGCGATCAGTTCATCATCGCCGGCCGCATTACGGGACGCATCAAATCGGCATTCCCCGCCGGCCCGCCGCCGGATTCCCTGATGCCGCCGTCACCCGGCCAAACGCCCAAAGAGCCTCTTCCTGCGTATTTGAAGGAAACAAAGGGCGAGGCCAACATCATTCTGTTCGCCGACAGCGATATTTTTACCGACAATTTTTGGGTTCAAACTCAGGAGCTGCAAGGTCAGCGCGTCGCCGTGCCGGTCGCCGACAATGCGGCTTTCGTTCTCAATGCGATCGAGCACCTTTCCGGCTCAAGCGCTCTGATCTCATTGCGATCGCGCGGCACGTCGAACCGTCCCTTTACCGTCGTCAATAAAATCCGCCTCAATGCGGAAGCGAAGTTCCTGCAGCAAGAAAAAGCGCTGCAGGACAAAATGACGGCGACGCAAAACCGGCTCGCCGAACTTGAAGGTCGCCGTGGCGCGGCGCCAAAGCCCGGCTCCGGCAAGTCGCAGGAATTATTGACGGCCGAACAAGAAGCGGAAATCGAAAAGTTCCGCGGCGAACTGGTCGAAACGCGGGGCGCGCTACGCGATGTGCAACGCAAATTGCGCCGCGACATCGATCGCCTGGGCAGTTGGCTTGCCGCGATCAACATCTTGCTCATCCCCATGATGATTGCGGGGACGTCGATCGTGCTTGCCGTATTGCGCCGTCGCAGATCGCACCCGGGAGCATCCTCATGACCGCACCCATCGTTCCGGTTTTAACGCGCCGGGTGAGATCGCTGACTTATTTCGGTGCCGCGACCGGCGTTGCCGTCTTGTTGGCCGCGGTCGCCGTTTGGCAACGCGCCTCGACGGGTGAGCCCGATTTCAAGCCCGAGCGCATGTTCCCGGCACTTGAAGCCGGCGTGAACGCGGTGGCGTCCATCCAGGTGGAAACCAAGGGCGCTTCGTTCAACGTCGTGCGTTCGGCAAGCAACGCCTGGAAACTGCCCGACAAGGAAAACTATCCCGCCGATGTCGCCACGGTGCTGAAGATAGCACTCGGGCTCGCCGAACTTGAATTGGTCGAGATGCGCACCGCGCGACCCGATTGGCACGAACGTTTGGGCCTTGGTCTTCCAAAGAAGGGCGGATCCGGCACATTGGTCACGCTCAAGGACGCCAAGGGCGAAGTTCTGGCGAGTTTGATCGCGGGCACCAGCGTCGATGGCGCTTCCTCCGGCGGTCGCCAGGCGATCTATGTTCGCGGCGCCAATCAGGATCAGACTTACGTCGCGCGCGGCAATTTTTCGGTACCCGCCGACCAAACACGGTGGCTGAACAAGGCCTTCGTCGATCTCGCGCGCGACCGCGTCAAAATGGTGGCGATGAGGCCTTTCAAAGGCCGCGCCTACAGCGTGACCCGCGCCACGCCTCAAGAGGAAAACTTTCGCATCGTCGAAGCCATACCCGCCGGACGTGTCCTGCGCACGGAAACCGAAGCCAATGGCGTTGGCAACGCGCTGCTCGGCCTATCGTTCGACGATGTCGCGCCGCAATCGAAATTTGATTTCAGCGCTGCGGCACGCGCGGCCTTTGTCTCGTTCGACGGTCTATCGCTGAGCATCAGCCTGATCGAGAAAGACCGGGATTTTTGGATGACCGTCAATGCGGTCGCCACCCCGCAACCCGCCGCGCCCCAGCCGCCCGGTTCATCCCCACCGGCACTGAAGCCGGACGTGGGAAGAGAAGCGGTCGAGATCAACCAGGCCATGGGTGGCTGGGCCTACAAGATCCCGCGTTACAAGGGCGCACTCCTGACGGCGCCGTTTGACGATTTGCTGAGACCGGTCGGAACCCCAGAAGGACCGTCGATCCAATAAGTTCAGCGCTATTTTACCCGCAGCTGCGCCGCGCCCAGCACCGGACCTGTGCCGCTTTGGACCCAGACGGCGACCCCGTCGGTCGTCTCGCCTTGCACGCCGTGCGCCGGCAGTTCCAGCGTCACCGCCTCGCCCGACCACATGCCGACGGCAGCAAACCCGCGCACTACATTATGATAGGTGATCGTGCGCCCGCCGTTCTCTCCCGAAGTGATGTTGACCGTGCGCGACGACAGCGTGTGGGCAATCCAAACCGTCGCGGATCGGCTGCCCCCCGGCAACGCGCCAATTCGCACCTGTATTTCGCCGCCGCTCTGCGCCAGGGTGATCGGCAATCTCTTGCCCATCGTCTCGCTCACGCGCCGCTCCACGGCTTCCAGCACGACCTTTCGCTGATTGCCCACGACATCCCTGACGCCGTCTATGACCAGCTGCGGCGTATACACGCGGTGAGAAGGCAGCGACTTTTCGTAGGCCTGTTGGCGCAAAGTGTTTTCGCGCCGCGCCAGCGTGTCGCGCCAGCCGATATAGTCCCAATAGTCGATGCTGAACGACAATGCGACCACATCGTCGCGCTTTTGAATTTCACCCAGAATCTGATCGGCCGGCGGACATGAGGTGCAACCCTGGCTCGTGAACAATTCCACCAACACCGGCTGCTTCACTTGTCCCGCCTGCGCACCGGTCATGAACAAAACGGCGCAGCACGCGGCAAGCCACGCGGCACGCTGAGTTCCCAAGGACGGCTTCTTGCTCATCAAGGCTCAAACTTAATCCCGCGGTCGCCTCTCTGCCTAGTAACGAAGCGGTGTTCTTGGGCGCATGGTTTATGCCGCTTTCGCCAGCCCCCTGAGCACGTAGTGCAGGATTCCGCCATTGCGGAAATACTCGATCTCGTCGAGCGTGTCGATCCGCGAAACCACCGGTACGGCAGTCGTTTGGCCGTCGGGTCGTGCGATGTTCAACACCATGCGCTGACGCGGTTTCAAGCCGCTGGCAAGCCCGGGAATGTCGATCACTTCGGCGCCCGTCAGACCCAACGATTTCCACGACGCCCCGTCGACGAACTGCAGCGGCAGAATCCCCATGCCGACCAAGTTCGAACGGTGAATGCGCTCGAAGCTCTCCACGATTACCGCGCGAACGCCCAACAAGCGCGTACCCTTCGCCGCCCAGTCGCGCGATGAACCGGTGCCGTATTCCTTGCCCGCGAAAATGACCAGCGGCACCTCCTCGCGCTGATAGCGCATCGCCGCGTCATAGATCGTCATCCGGTCGCCCGACGGGTGATGCTTGGTCACGCCACCTTCGACGCCCGGCACCATCTGGTTCTTGATGCGGATATTGGCGAACGTGCCGCGCATCATCACCTCGTGGTTGCCGCGCCTGGCGCCGTAGGAATTGAAGTCGGTCGGCCTCACCTGGCGTTCCTGCAGGAACTCGCCCGCCGGGCTCGCCGCCTTGATGTCGCCGGCCGGGCTGATGTGGTCGGTCGTGATCGAATCGCCGAACAAGCCCAGAATGCGTGCGCCCTTGACGTCGCGGATTGGCGCGGGTTCCAGCGTCATGCCCTTGAAATAATGCGGCTGCTGCACATAAGTCGAACCGATGTCCCAGCTATAGGTCAGCGCACCTTCCTTCACCTTGATCTTCTTCCATGCGGGGCCGCCGTCGAACACGTCGGCATATCGCTCGCGGAACAGCTTCGTCGTGACCGCCTTGCGCACTGTGGCCGCGATATCTGTTGCGCTCGGCCAAATGTCTTTGAGAAAAACCGGCTTGCCCTTCTTGTCGTGGCCGATCGGGTCGCTGATCAGATTGACCTTCATCGAACCCGCAAGTGCATAGGCGACGACCAGCGGCGGCGAGGCCAGATAATTCGCGCGCGTCTGCGGATTGACGCGGCCCTCGAAGTTGCGATTGCCCGACAACACGGCAGCGGCAACCAAATCGCCCTTGGTAATCGCTTCCGAAACATTTTCCGGCAACGGACCCGAATTGCCGATGCAGGTCGTGCAGCCATAACCCACGACATTGAAGCCGAGTTTGTCGAGATCCTTCTGCAGTCCGGCCTTCTGAAGATATTCCCCGACGACTTGGCTTCCCGGCGCCAGCGACGTCTTCACCCAGGGCTTCACGGTCAGGCCTTTCTTCAGCGCATTGCGCGCCAACAAACCCGCTCCGACCATGACGAAGGGGTTGGACGTGTTGGTGCACGACGTGATCGCGGCAATCACCACCGCGCCGTGTTCAAGCCGGTAATTCGCACCCGATACTTCCGTTGTGTCGTCTTCCTTACCGTCCTTGCCGAACGTCGTCGCCAGCGACTCGGCAAACCCTTGCGATGCGGTCTTCAAAGGCACGCGATCCTGTGGCCGTGTGGGTCCCGCCATGCTCGGTTCGACAAGGTCGAGATCGAGACTCAGCGTCTCCGTAAACTCGGGATCTTCGCTCTTTGCCGTACGCCACATACCCTGCGCCTTCGCATAGGCTTCGACCAAATCGACGCGCGCCTTCGCCCTGCCCGTCGCTTTGAGATAACGAACGGTGTCCTCGTCGATGGGAAAGAAGCCGCAGGTCGCCCCATATTCGGGCGCCATGTTTGCAATCGTCGCCCGGTCCTCCAGCGGCAGCTCGTCGAGCCCCGGTCCAAAGAACTCGACGAACTTGTTGACCACGCCCTTCTTGCGCAAGATCTGCGTTACGGTCAGTACGAGGTCGGTCGCCGTTACGCCTTCCCGCACTTTGCCCGTCAGCTTCACGCCGATGACTTCCGGAATCAACATTGACAGGGGCTGACCCAGCATCGCGGCTTCCGCCTCGATGCCGCCCACGCCCCAACCCAACACCGCAAGTCCGTTGACCATCACCGTGTGGCTGTCCGTGCCGACCAGCGTATCGGGATAGGCGAACTCTTCCGTGACGCGGCCCTTTTTGACCTTCGAGGTCCACACCGTCTGCGCGAGATATTCCAAGTTGACCTGATGGCAAATGCCGGTGCCGGGCGGCACGACGCGGAAATTGTCGAACGCCGATTGCCCCCAGCGCAGGAACGAATAACGCTCGCCGTTGCGCTCGAACTCGCGCTCGACGTTTTTCTTGAACGAATCCTTCGTGCCGAAATGATCGACCATCACCGAGTGATCGATGACGAGATCCACCGGCGCCAGCGGGTTGATCGCTTCTGCCTTGCCCCCCAAGGCCTTCATCGCATCGCGCATGGCGGCCAGATCGACCACGGCCGGAACCCCGGTGAAGTCTTGCATCAAGACGCGCGCGGGGCGGAAAGCGATCTCGCGGTCGGACGATTTCGTCTTCAGCCAGTCGGCAACCGCAACGATATCCTCCTTGGTCACGCTGCGTCCGTCTTCGTGCCGCAGCAGATTCTCGAGCAAGACCTTCATCGAATAGGGCAAACGAGATATCCCGGTCAGACCGTTTTTCTCCGCCTCCTTCAGGCTGTAGTACGTGTAGGTCTTCGACCCGACTTTGAGCGTCTTCTTCGATTTGAAGCTGTTGACAGCGGTCACGGGCGGAATGCTCCTTAAGGCCTGGCTGATATGGGTGGGGGAGGCGAGAGTGCGCGGAAATTAATGAGTTTCGCAGGGATGCGCTACCGGACTAATCTCACGAAGGTGGTTCTCACCAGGATAACGCCAAATGACGAATCCCGCGATACGAACGGAACGCTCGGGTCCGGTGACGACAGTAATCTTGTCGCGGCCCGATCGGCGCAACGCGGTCGACCGTCCGACGGCCGACGCGCTTGTGGACGCTTTTCTCGCCTTCGACCGCGACCCTGACGCGGCCGTAGCCGTCTTTTTTGGCGGCGACGGCGCCTTCTGTGCAGGCGCCGATTTGAAGGCGATAGCGGAAGGAAAAGGAAATCGCGTCGAAGACCCCAAACCAGGGTTGGATATTCGAACCGACGCGCACGCACCGATGGGGCCGAGTCGGCTCTTGTTGTCAAAGCCGGTGATTGCCGCCATCGCGGGCCCGGCCGTCGCTGGCGGGCTGGAACTGGCGCTTTGGTGCGACATGCGCGTGGCCGAGGACGAGACCGTTCTGGGCGTGTTTTGCCGTCGCTGGGGTGTTCCCTTGATCGACGGTGGCACGGTTCGTCTTCCGCGTTTGATCGGCATGGGACATGCGATGGACTTGATTTTGACCGGGCGTCCCGTGACCGCGCGCGAGGCGCTGGCGATGGGCTTGGTCAATCGTGTGGTGGCAAAAGGGACCGCGCGCCGAGAAGCGGAAAAGTTGGCGGCCGAACTCGCGCGCCTGCCTCAAATTTGCATGCGTCATGATCGCCTGTCCGCCTATCAGCAAGCGGACCTGAACTACGCCGACGCGATGGCAAACGAGTTCGAACACGGCCGCACAACCATGCTCAGCGGCGAAGCGGTCAGCGGCGCCGGACGTTTTGCCGCCGGCAAGGGTCGCGGCGGCTCGTTTGCGGATATCTAGCGGATGCGTCTGATCGGGGAAAGTTTGGCATCCCTGAGGGGAGAACGCGTCGTTTTCAGGAATCTGAACCTCGATGTCGCCGCCGGACAAGCCCTGGTCCTGCACGGCCCGAACGGCAGCGGCAAGACGACGTTGTTGCGCATCCTCGCCGGCCTCTTGGCGTTGATGTCCGGCAAGTTGCGTCTCCTCGACGACCACGGCAATCCGCTTGCCGGCGAACAACGCGATCGCGCACTGCACTTCATCACGCACCAAGACATGATCCGCCCGCAACTGCGGGTGCGTGAAACCCTGCGCTTTCACGCAGCTTTGCTTGGCGCGCCGGTGCGCGAGGTCGACAGGGCGCTGGAGGCCTGGGGCTTGGGCGCGCTTGCCGATCTCAGCGGCGCGTTGCTCTCGGCCGGCCAGCGCCGCCGCTTGTCGCTCGCCCGCCTGTCGCTTCAACCGCGCAACGTGTGGCTGCTTGATGAACCGCTCGTGGCGCTCGATGCGCCGTCGCGCCAAAATCTGAACGATATCTGCGCCAAGCATCTGGGAACCGGCGGTATCATCGTTGCCGCCAGTCACGAAACTTTCCTTGCCGGTTCGCGAACGCTTTATCTGGGTACCGGCGCATGAGAACGTTCTCGGCATTGTTCTGGCGCGAGCTCGTCCTGAACGTCCGCAGCAGCGGCGGCGCGGCGTTGTCCGCAGCGTTCTTCGCCCTGATCATCGTGCTGACCCCATTGGGCCTTGGACCAAATTCAGCGATTCTCAAGTCGATGGCGCCGGGATTGTTCTGGATTGCGGCATTGCTCGCCACACTGCTCGGCCTCGAACGCATGCTGCAGCAGGACGCCGACGACGGAACATTGGACCTTCTACGCCTGTCGCCTCTGCCGATGGAATTGGTGGTCGTAGCCAAGATGGTGGCGCATTGGCTGACCTCCGGCTTCATCGTCGCGTTCTTGGCGCCCTTGCTCGCGCCGATGTTGAGCCTGACGCAAGACGCACTGCCGATCCTTGCTTTGTCGCTCCTTATTGGCACACCAGGCCTGAGCGCGATCGGTGCCGCCGCAGCGGCTCTCGGCACAAGCGTTCAACGCGGCGGCATGGTGCTCGCAGTCTTGGTGTTGCCGCTCAACGTGCCGTTCTTGATATTCGGCGCGAGCGCCGTGTCCGCTGCGCAATCCGGGAACGATCCGTGGCAAGCCTTAAGTTTTTTGGCGGCGGCATCCCTCGTGGCGATGGTTGTGGGACCGCTCGCCGCCGCCGCGGCATTGCGTCTCAACGAGGACTAGCCGTGGTGCCGCCATCAAGCTGGAATTAGATTGCCCCATGCTCGCTTACGCCAACCCGCAACGCTTTCTTCGCCTCGCGCGCACCCTCACGCCGTGGACACTGGGTGCCGGTGTTCTGTTGGCGGCTGTTGGAGTATTTCTGGGGCTATTCGTAGCGCCGCCCGACTATCAGCAGGGCGAAGCGGCACGCATCATTTATGTGCACGTGCCGGCGGCATGGATGGCGCTGTTTGTTTATGTCTGCATGGCGATCTCCAGTGCGGTCGCCTTCATCTGGAAACACCCCTTGGCGGACGTGGCGGCCAAGGCATCCGCGCCGATCGGTTGCGTCTTCACCGCCTTGGCCCTCGTCACCGGCATGCTTTGGGGCCAGCCGATGTGGGGCGCTTGGTGGGTCTGGGACGCGCGTCTGACCTCGGTGTTGATCTTGTTCTTTCTCTATCTCGGCTACATCGTCCTCTGGGGTGCGATCGAAGAGCCGACGCGCGCGGCTCGTGCCGCGCGCATTTTGGCCCTCGTCGGTGTGGTCAACGTGCCCATCATCCATTTCTCGGTCGAATGGTGGTCCACCTTGCACCAAGGAGCGACGGTTTTTCGCACCGATGGACCCTCGATGTCGACTTCGATGCTGATTCCGTTGCTGACGATGGCCCTCGCCTACAACGTTCTCTACGCCGCCTTCCTTTTGATCCGTATGCGCACGGAAATCTCCGAGCGTCGCCTGCGCACCATTCGTTTGGGTCTGGAGGCCGTATCGTGATGAGCGACTGGCAAGCATTTCTCGATATGGGCGGTTACGCCGCGTATGTGTGGCCCGCCTATGGGGCAAGCCTCGCCGCATTGCTCGCGCTCGGCTTGTTGAGCTGGCGTCAAATGAAGCGCGTCGAGCGCCGTGTCGCGCTCAGCGAGACGTCAGATCGCGGAAAATAGCCGCGCATTTAGCGGCTTTTAGCGAAAGCACCGTCGAATCGAAGCAAATCTTAGCGTGCTGTGAACCATGTTGTCGGCATAACGGCTGTCATGCAGATACCGGCAAATTCCGCTCTCCTCGCCGCCCAGAGCTTCGCGAGCGCGCAAGCCCTTCAACCGCCGCGCCAGGCAAGCGCGCCGCGCCGTATCGACGCGTTCGACCTCGCTGATCTGGCGTCAAAGCCCGATCCTGTTGCCAAAGCAGCGGCGGCCGCCGGGGCAACGCCTGCCCCTGCGATGCAGGCAACGACGGCTGTTGCGAGCGCCGGTAGTACGACACGCGGCGAATCCGCACCGCAACGCGCCGATCAGCGGCCGCTGCGGCCGGGCTCCACCCTCGACATAAAAGTATAAGCGTTAGCGGCGCTTGCGGCCTTTGGCCTTGCGGCCGTTCTCGTTCGCGGCCAGCTGCGCCGCCATGCCGGCTTTGGCGATCAGTATCAAGTATTTCAGAAGTTCCACGCGCGCGCGTGCGGGAAGTGCCTCCAAAATCTGCGCATCCGATCGCTGAATCGCGGGCATCGACGCACGTAACATTTTGCGGCCCGTCGAGGTGATCCGCACCGAATTCGCGCGCTGATCTTCCTCGGTGCGTTTGCGCGCCAAAAAATCCTTGCCCTGCAGACGGACGATCATGTCGGCGAGCGTCGAGCGGTCGATCCCCGTCATGCTCACCAGATCCGTTTGGCTGACGCCGTCGTGCTGGTCGACCGCAAACAGGACCGCGAACTGACGTTGGGTCAGCTTTCCGTCGTCGTTTTCATTCGTGTACAGATCGTTGGAATACTGCTGCGCGCGCCGAAGAAGATGCCCCGGCGACGTTTCCAGGTCGAAAGCTTTTGCCATTTCTAAATCCCGGTCGGGAAAGTCGGCGGCGCCGCGCCATGAAGAATATCCTTTGTGCCTATCACAGGAAGTTGCGACGCGGAAGTCTCGGCCTTACGTCACACTGAAGTCTAGACGCACAGTGTGACTTCCGCCAAAGTCGTTCGATGCGAGAAGCTCAAGCGCCGCCGCCCGCACCGTCGACATGCTGCAAATTCGTTCGCCGCGTTCCCGACGGCGATACTTTGGAACGCGACGTCTGCGCAAGATGCGGGCATATCCACTACGTCAACCCCAAGATCGTGGTTGGCGCGGTATGTTCTTGGCACGGACGAATACTGCTCTGCCGCCGCGCGATTGAGCCGCGCCGTGGATATTGGACGATTCCGGCGGGCTACCTGGAGGAGCGCGAAACACCCGCTGAGGGTGCGGCGCGGGAGGCCTACGAAGAAGCGCAAGCCAGGATCGATATCGACCGGTTGCTTGCCGTCTATTCGGTGCCGCGCATTTCCCAAGTGCAACTGATTTTTCGCGCGGCGCTCGCGACGCCGGATTTTGCACCGGGTACGGAGAGTCTTGAAACCGCTCTCTTCGCCTGGGAGGAGATTCCCTGGGAATCACTCGCGTTTCCAAGCGTGCATTGGGCGCTCAAGCATTACCGCGAAAGCGCAGATACAAGTGTATTCGCGCCGTTCGATAATCCTGTTTGAACGACGGACTAGCTGATCGGCTTAAGCGGCGGCTTGCCCGCGGCCTTTGCGCATGCCGCAATTGCCGCCTCATCCGTGCCACCCGGTACGGCCTCGGCATGGGACACGGTCATCGCGTTGCCGGCTCCTGGATACAGATAGACCAGCAATGCGCAACCCGCCCCGCCATACTGCCAAAGTTCGCTGTCGGTTTCGTTGCGTCTCAATACGGGTTCTCCCCATGCGGCGCGAAGCCCATCGGCCGTCATCCCCGAAAGCCCGCCGCTGAGCTTCGCCGTGCCCGCCGCCGCCATATTCGGGGCTGAGGGCGCGGCGGCAGCCCCAGGCACGCTGGCGTCGACTTGAGCGTCGCGCGCGCTTTCGGGTCCGGTCACCGACTTGGCGACATCGTTGATCGTCTGACAGCCCGCAAGCGAGCTCGCGGCGAATCCGGTCGAAATCAATATGCTGAACCGCATCAACCGCTCCGCGCCAACTTGTTGTACTCGTGGGTCATCATGGCAGCCCCGAACAAGGGCACGAAAAAATTCAGGAACGGAATCATAGCCAGAAACGATATCAAGGCGCCGCCCAAAAACAATCTGACCCGATGCTTGCGCCGCAGCGATTTTGCCTCGCGTGCGTGGACATGGCGCAATGCTGCCAACTCGAAAAATGTTCGCGATGTAAGGTAGCCGTTGACGAACAACAAAACCACGGTTCCGACACCCGCCGATGCAATCTGAAGCGGCAGCGCCAGCAAGTTCAGAACAAGGCTGACCGCGGTGAAACTCAGTCCCGCGACTAGCAACTCGCCGGCGGTCGCTCCCCCGCCTTGCGCCGCCTGCGGATAATGTTTGGCTTCGACGGCGGCGGCCACGCGATCGATGAAGATACTGGCAAATAACTGCGCCACGGGCGCCCCCATCAGGATGAAGGCGATGAAGAGAAGTCCTGTGGACACGATGCGCAACACATCGTGCAGCCAGCTCAAATTGAAATCCGGCACATAGGTGACAGCCCACCACAGTCCGAGCCAAAGCGCGAAGAACAGTCCGATCGTCCCCGCGACACCCAGCCACAGGACGCCTTGAAACTTCCGGTCGACCATTTGTGCGAGCGCGGAAGCAGCGCTTGAAAACATGTGGGTGCCTAGAACTGATGATTGTGGGCGAAGGCCTGCTGCCTATACTGCATCCCGGACGACGACTGCAAAGGGGTATGTGAATGCGCGAAGCAAAGTTTGACGTCGTCGGCGTTGGCCACGCGATTGTCGATATTCTGGCCGGTACGACTGATGAATTCTTGAGCGAACACGGAATCGCCAAAGGGTCCATGACGCTGGTCGACGGCTTTCGCGCGGAAACTCTGGGCCGCGCGATGAGGAACCCGGTCGAGGCGTCCGGCGGCTCGGCCGCCAACACGATGGTGGGACTTGCGTCGTTCGGCGGCAAGGCAGCCTTCATCGGCAAGGTCAACGACGACCGTCTTGGGCAAGTCTTCGCGGAAGATATTCACAAATCCGGCGTTCACTTCGACGGCAAACCCGCGACAGGCAGCGCCGCCACCGCGTCCTGTCATATTCTAATCACCCCCGACGGGCAGCGCAGTATGAATACGTTTTTGGGCTGCGCCTCGGTGTTGAGCGAAGCCGACATGGCCGCCGAGAGAATATCGGCAGCCAAAATTCTCTATGTCGAAGGCTATCTGTGGGATGCGCCCTCAACGAAAGCGGCCATTCGGGCGGCCATCGCGCATGCCAAGGCATCTTCGCGCAAAGTCGCTTTGACGCTGTCCGATGCGTTCTGCGTCGGGCGCTGGCGCGATGAGTTCAAAGCCTTGCTGGCGCACGACGTCGATATTGTCTTTGCCAACGAATCGGAAGCAAAGGCTCTGCACGAAGCCGAAAGCTTCGACGTGGCTTTTCAGAAGTTCCGTGCCTGGGGAAAGACCGCCGCGATCACGCGCTCGGCTCATGGATCCGTTTTGACCGAAGGTGGACGCGTACACATCCTCGATGCCGATCCCGTCGCGCGCGTCGAAGACACCACAGGTGCGGGCGACCAATACGCCGCCGGTTTTCTATTCGGTCATGCGCGCGGCATGCCTCTAGATGTCTGCGGAAGGCTCGGCGGCTTGGCGGCCGCCGAAGTGATCGGCCATGTCGGTCCGCGTCCGCACGTGTCGTTGAAATCCCTCGCGGCAAAGGCAGGTTTACTCTAACGCACGATCCCCTTGCGCGCGGCCTTGTCGTCGAGACCCGAGCGTCCTTCGCGGGCCCCGAGTTCTGCAAATACATCGGCGGGATCGATGTCGGCGGCAACCCACAGCACGCTGAGGTGATAGAGCAGATCGGCCGACTCGCAGATTCGCTCGCGCTTGTCGCCGACGACCGCTGCCAGCGCGACCTCAACGCCTTCCTCGCCGACCTTCTTTGCGCACTTGGCGACGCCTTCGTTCAAAAGCTTTGCCGTGTACGATTTGCTAGGGTCGGCGGTCTTTCGAAGCTTGACCTGGGCGTAGAGCCTGTCGATCGGATGTTCACTCATGCTGACCCCACACGCGGGTACCGAGAATCGGCGGAAAGCGTAGGATATCAGGATACAACCCGCTGTGGCAAAGCCGCTCGTCTCATCGCTTCAAGCGAGCACGATGATATATTATATCAACCTCTATGCCCTCCCAGCCGAACCCACCCTTCAAATTCGACCTGTTGGCCGTCGGCGCCCCTAAGCGCGTCGCGCTCGCCGTCTGCCTGCTTGCAGTCCTTTGGCTTGCAACTGCTTCGGCACTGACATGAACGAGCCCGTGCTGACACTGCGCAACGTCATCGTCACCTACCGGCGGGTTCCCGCGGTCCACCATGTCAGCGGTTCGTTCCAGACCGGTGCGTTGACGGCGTTGGCCGGCCCGAACGGTGCCGGAAAAAGCACGTTGCTCAAGGCGCTGATGGGGCTGGTTCCCGTCAGCGAAGGCGAGATCGATCGCCGCGGCATCTCCCCGCAGAGATACGCCTATCTGCCCCAGCAGCCGGAAATCGATCGCAGCTTTCCGATCTCCGTCCTGCAGACGGTACTGCTTGGCGCTTGGCCACGCTCGGGCTCGTTCGGATCGATCGGCCCCGACGAGCAAGAACGCGCTCATGCCTGCATCGCTAAGGTTGGGCTGACCGGTTACGCCAGCGCGCCGATCGCCCACCTGTCGGCTGGCCAATGGCAACGGGCTCTGTTTGCACGCCTGATTATGCAGGACGCGAAAGTCATCCTCCTCGACGAACCCTTCGCCGCGGTCGACGATGCCACGACGTCCGATCTCATGGCTCTGGTGAAGACCTGGCACGCCGAAGGGCGAACGGTGATCGCCGTGCTTCACGAACATACCGTCATCGAAAGGTTCTTCCCGGAAACGCTGCTGCTCGCCCGCGATGTAATTGCGTGGGGTCCGACGTCCGAAGTTCTGACGCCCGGCAATCTTCAACGCGCCAGTGCAATGACCAAACGCTGGGCGATCGAAGCCCACCGTCACGCACACCCGGCTCCGGTCTGAGCGTCGCGCGATGGATCTCTATCAACTCTTCGCGGCACCTTTCATCGACTACGAGTTCATGCGTCGCGCGCTTGTTGCCTGCGCGGCGTTCGCCGTCGGCGCGGGGCCGCTCGGCGTATTCCTGGTCCTTCGGCGCATGAGCCTGATGGGTGACGCTATCGGTCACGCCGTGCTGCCCGGTGTCGCGGTCGGTTACATGATTTCGGGCCTATCGCTGTGGGCGATGAGTTTGGGCGGCATTGTCGCGGGGCTCGTGGTCGCCCTCTTGTCGGGCGCGACATCGCGCGCAACCGGACTGAAGGAAGACGCAAGCCTTGCCGGATTCTACCTCGCCAGCCTCGCCCTCGGCGTTCTGTTGGTGTCGATGCGCGGCTCGGCCGTCGACCTGTTGCACATCCTATTTGGCTCGATTCTGGCGGTCGACGATGATGGACTTTTATTCGTCGTAGCCGTGGCGACGCTCAGCACCTTGGTCATCAGTGCCATCTATCGGCCCCTCGTCGTCGAGTGTTTCGATCCCGTCTTCGCACGCAGCGTCGGCGCGGGTGGCTTGTGGGTTCATTCGATTTTCCTCGGGCTGGTCGTCCTAAATCTCGTGGCGGCATTTCAGGCTTTGGGCACGCTCATGGCGGTGGGCGTGATGATGCTGCCGGCGCTTGCCGCCAGATTCTGGTCCGAGGACGTCTCGCACATCGTCGTGGTCTCGACGTGCATCGCGCTCGCCTCCAGCTTGGTCGGTCTGCTCGTTTCCTTCCACTTCGAACTGGCCTCGGGCCCGGCCATCGTCATGGTTGCGGCCGTCGCCTATCTGACCTCCATTGTCATGGGCTCGCGCAGCGGATTGTTGGCGCGCTGGCTGCGCCGCCCGCACTTCCACGATCCGCATGAGGTCAAACGATGACGGTGCGCGTAGCTCTCGCCGTGTGGCTTGTGGCGCTCTTATTCGCGGCGCCGGCTATCGCCGACAAGGTAAAGGTCGTTGCGAGCTTCTCGATCCTCGGCGATCTGGCGAAGCGCGTCGCCGGCGACCGCGTTGAACTCAAAACGCTGGTCGGCCCCGACGGGGATGCCCACGTCTTCGAGCCGACGCCCGGTGACGCGCGCGCGATCGCGCAAGCCCAGTTGTTTCTCATCAACGGCCTCAACTACGAACCATGGGCCGAGCGCTTGTCGAAATCGACGAAATCGCGCGCAAAAATCGTTGTCGCAGCAGCCGGCATCAAGCCGCTTCGGTTCGGCACAGGCGCCGACCCGCACGCCTGGCAAGACGTGCGCAACGCGATTGCCTACACCGAAAACATCGCGCGCGCGCTCGTCGTCCTCGACAAGCCGAATGGCGAACACTACAGGGCAAACGCCTTCGCTTACATCGATGAGCTTCGCCAACTCGACGCCGAAATCCGCGCGTCGTTTGCCTCCCTTCCGACCGCGCGCCGCCGCGTCATCACCACGCACGACGCCTTTGCGTACTTGGGGAAGGCATACGGCTTGGAATTTATCGCCCCCCTCGGCACCTCGACCGAAGAACAGGTCTCGGCCAAAGAGGTCGCCATGTTGATCGCCCAAATCAAGCGCGAGAAAATCACCGCAATTTTCGTCGAGAATATTTCCGACCCTCGCCTGATCGAACAAATTGCCCGCGAAACCGGCGCAAAACTCGGCGGCAAGCTTTATTCCGACGCTCTGTCGGCGAGGGACGGCGCGGCGCCTACCTACATCGCCCTCATGCGCCACAACGCAAAGCTCTTGACTGGCGCGATGGCGCAAGGTTTTTGAGCGTCTCTTTTCGGAGAATAGCATGTCTCAAGTCCCCGTCACGGTGCTGACCGGTTATCTCGGCGCCGGCAAGACCACGTTGCTGAACCGCATTCTGACCGAACAGCACGGCAAGCGTTTTGCCGTCATCGTCAATGAATTCGGTGAAATCGGCATTGACAACGATCTCATCGTCGATACCGACGAAGAGATTTTCGAGATGAACAACGGCTGCATCTGCTGCACCGTGCGCGGCGATCTGATCCGCATCTTGGGCGGCCTGATGAAGCGCAAGGACAAGTTCGACGCGATCTTGATCGAAACCACCGGCCTCGCCGATCCCTCACCCGTCGTCCAGACATTCTTCGTCGACGACGACGTGAAGGAAAAGACCAAGCTCGATTCGGTCACCACGGTGGTTGATGCAAAAAATGTTCTAGCGCGCCTCAAAGACACGAACGAAGCCGCAGAACAAATCGCCTTCGCGGATCAAATCATCCTCAACAAGACCGATCTCGTCTCCGCCGACGAACTGGCGAAAATCGAGCGTCGCATTCGCGAACTCAACCCCCTCGCGCCCATCCACCGCACCGAGCGCTGCGCGATCGATCTCGACAAGGTGCTTGGCCGCCACGCCTTCGACCTCTCGCGCATATTGGACCTTGATCCGGACTTTCTAAGCGCCGACGCCCACGATCACGAGCACAACAGCGACATCGCAAGCGTCTCGTTGACCGCATCGAAGCCGCTCGACGGCGACAAGGTGACGGCGTGGTTGCGAAACCTTCTCGCCCAGAAGGGGCAGAGCATCCTGCGTTCGAAGGGCATCCTCGATATCAAAAATCGCGAAGAACGCATGGCCTTTCAAGCCGTGCACATGGTGATGGAGGGCGATTTCCAACGGCGTTGGAAGGACGACGAAAAGCGCGTCAGCCGTATCGTCTTCATCGGCCGCGGCCTCGACGAACCCGAGCTGCGGCACGGCTTTGCCGCCTGCGTCGCCTGAAGCCGAAACGATGTCCGAGCCACGCCTTCGCGACGGCCGTTCATGGCGCTTCGACGCGCCGGTCGTCGCTTGTGTCTTCGACGGCGACGGCAGCACCGCCTTTGCCCTCGGCGACGGCACTCTGCGCATCATCGCGCCGGACGCGAGCGAGCCGCGCACAGTCGAGGCTCACAACGGCGCCGTGCTGGCGCTCGCGTTCCATCCAGAAGGTGGCTTCATCTCGGGCGGCGATGACGGCCGCTTGGTGCACACGCGGGAAACCGGCGACACAAACGAGCTCGCGCGCGAAAAGGGGCGTTGGATCGAGAACGTGACCGCGAGCGTCGAGACGGGCCTGATCGCCTACACCGCCGGAAAATCCGCGGTCATTTTACACGGCAACGAAAGCACCACGTTTCAACACACATCCACTGCCGCGGGCGTAGCCTTCGACCCCAAAGGGCGCAGACTTGCCGTCGCGCACTATGACGGATCTTCGCTGTGGTGGGCCAAGGCCGCCGACCAACAACCGAAGCTCCTGAAATGGAAGGGCTCGCACCTCGGTGTGACCTGGAGCCCCGACGGACGTTTCCTGGTCACCACGATGCAGGAAAACGCGCTCCACGGTTGGCGGCTGGAAGACGCAGCCGACATGCGTATGTCGGGCTATCCCGCCAAGGTAAAATCCTTCGTCTGGGATCGTCGCGGCCGCATGTTGTTCACCAGCGGCTCCTCGCGCGTCATCGGCTGGCCGTTCTCGGGCCGCGGCGGGCCGATGGGCCGCGAGCCGCTGGAACTGGGCCCCGAGCGCGACGCGCTGGTCCAAATGGTCGCCGCTCACCCCGAGGCCGATATCATAGCCGCGGGAACTTCGGACGGCGCGGTCTGGCTGGAAACGATTGGTGATCCGGGCGCGGAATTCGTATTGCTCGATGCGGGAAAAATCTCGACCCTGGTGTTCTCGCCCGGCGGCGCCAACCTTGCGATCGGCACCGAAGACGGGTTCGCCGCCGTCGCGCCTGTCGCCCAGCGTTGATCATTTCCGTCGCAAACTGATGCTGTTAGGATGAACGTATGCGGGCGGGGTCCCGCGGATCGTCTGCCATGAAGAGCACCCTCGCGACCGTCACGGTATTGCTGGCGTTTCTGGGTGTGGCGCTGTCGGCGGAGCACTTCCTGGGCACCGATCACTACAATCCCGGGTTCATTCAATTTCCGGCGATCATCGGCGCACACGTTATCGCAGGCGCGATCTATCTTATGTGTGGTTTGGCGCAGTTTTTCCAACCGCTGCGGAGCCGCTGGCCTGCCGTGCACCGCGCCACCGGCCGCGTCGCGATCCTGTCGGGCGTCGTAGCCGGAGTGACGGCGCTCGCCGTCACGGTGATCTTCCCGTTTCACGGGCCAGCGGCACTTTACCTCGTTGGACCGTTTGCTCTCTTCTTTCTCTTTGCTCTCGTCTTGGCGCTCACAAAGGCTCGCGAAGGCAACTACGCGGCACACCGCGAGTGGATGATCCGCGCATTCGCGATTGGTACGGGCATCGCGACAATGCGGTTGATCTTCGTGCCGACGTTCCTTCTCTTGGGCGAGGTTTCGGACGCACGAGCGCGGCCGTTGTCGCTCTTCTCGTTTGTTACGGCGTTCTTGATTCACTTGGCGGTGGCGGAAGCGTGGATCCGCTATTCGCGCCGGTGGGTGGTCGTCTAGTCTTTTTGCTCGCTGAAAAACTCTTTGACCTTAGCAAAAAAGCTCGACGTCTGCGGCGAGTTCTGCGCGTTGCCGGCCTTCTCGAATTCGCGCAACAACTCTTGCTGCTTCTTCGTCAAGTTAACCGGTATCTCGACTGCCACCTCGACGAACAACTCGCCATGCGCGCCTTGCCCACGAAGCCCGGGCATGCCCTTGCCGCGCAACCGAAATTGTTTGCCGGACTGTGTGCCTTCCGGAATCGTGATCCGCGCGCGGCCCCCGCCTAAGGTCGGCACTTCGACATGCCCTCCCAATGCCGCCGTGGTGAAACTGATCGGCACGTTGCACAGCAGATCGGCGCCTTCGCGTTTGAACAACGGATGCGGCGCGAGCGACAGGAAAATATAGAGGTCGCCCTTCGGCCCGCCGCGCACGCCGGCTTCGCCTTCGCCGGCGAGGCGAATGCGCGTGCCGTCCTCGACGCCTTGCGGAATGTTGACGTTGAGTGTGCGCTCGCGCTGCACGCGCCCTGCCCCGGAACAGGCTTTGCAGGGATTCTTGACGACGCGCCCCAATCCCTGACAAGTCGGACACGTTCGCTCTATCGTGAAAAAGCCCTGCTGTGCTCGAACCTTGCCGACGCCCGAACACATCGGGCACGCCTGCGGTTTCGAACCTGCTTCCGCGCCCGATCCGCTACATGTCTCGCAGGCGACCGATCCCGGAATCCGGACGCTGGCGGTCTTACCCGCATAGGCGTCTTCGAGCGAGATCTCCATATTGTAGCGCAGGTCCGAGCCGCGAGCCGCGCGGTTGCCGCCGCCGCCGCCACCACGCCGTCCGCCCATGAACTCGCCGAACAAATCGTCGAACACGTCGGTGAACGAAGTGGAAAAATCAAAGCCGAAACCGGGTCCGCCGCGCCCGCCGCCTTCGAACGCTTGATGTCCATGCTGATCGTAAGCCGCTCGTTTTTGATCGTCCTTCAGAATGTCGTAGGCTTCGTTCAGTTCCTTAAAGCGTTGATCGGCCTTCGCATCGCCCGGATTGCGATCGGGGTGCAGCTCCTTCGCCTTCTTGCGATATGCCGACTTAAGTTCCTCGGCGGAGGCTTTCCGCTGCGCGCCCAGGACTTCGTAGAAATCACGCTTCGACATATGTCTCGCCGGGCACTGCTCTAGAAGAAAAGATTAACGCGATAAGTCTGAACGGCGCGTGAATCTCAGCGCCCGCCGCCCTTTTTCTTCTTTTCTTCGTCGACCTCCTCGTAGTCGGCATCGACGACATCGCCTTCGGGGGTGCTCGCGCCGGCACCAGCTTGATCGCCGCCGGGAGCATCGCCTGCCGCGTTCTCCGCGTTGTTCATCCCCTTATACATCGCCTCGCCGAGCTTCAGCGACGCTTGCAGCAACGCCTCCGTCTTACTGCGAATCGTGTCGGGGTCTTCGCTCTTAAGCGCCTCCTTCACCGAGGTAATCGCGCCCTCGATCGCACCGCGTTCGCTCTCGCCGATCTTCGTGCCGTGCTCCTTCATCGCCTTTTCGACTTCGTGCACGGCTTGATCGGCGCGGTTGCGCGTTTCAACCAGTTCGCGCCGCTTCTTGTCGTCGCTCGCGTGTTCTTGCGCTTCCTGCATCATCTTCTGGATGTCGGCTTCCGACAAACCGCCCGAGGCCTGAATGCGAATCGTCTGTTCCTTGTTGGTGGCTTTGTCTTTTGCAGCCACGTTGACGATGCCGTTAGCGTCGATGTCGAACGTCACCTCGACCTGCGGCATGCCGCGTGGCGCGGGCGGAATGCCGACAAGATCGAACTGGCCCAGGAACTTGTTGTTGGACGCCATCTCGCGCTCGCCCTGGAAGACGCGGATCGTCACCGCCGTCTGCCCGTCTTCGGCCGTCGAGAATACTTGAGATTTCTTCGTGGGAATCGTCGTATTGCGCTCGATAAGCCGCGTGAACACGCCGCCCAGCGTTTCGATCCCAAGCGACAGCGGCGTCACGTCGAGCAACAAAACGTCTTTGACCTCGCCCTTCAGAACGCCCGCTTGAATGGCGGCGCCAATCGCCACGACCTCGTCCGGGTTCACGCCCTTATGCGGTTCCTTGCCGAAAAACTCTTTGACGATTTGCTGCACCTTCGGCATGCGGGTCATACCGCCGACGAGCACGACCTCGTTGATGTCGGCCGGCGTCACCCCCGCGTCTTTCATGCACGCCTTGCGCGGCGCCAAGGTGCGTTGGATCAGATCGTCGACGAGCGATTCGAGCTTTGCCCGTGTCAGTTTCGTGGTCAGATGCTTCGGGCCCGAAGCGTCGGCCGTGATGAACGGCAGGTTTACTTCCGTCTGCATCTGAGACGACAGTTCGATCTTGGCCTTTTCGGCCGCCTCTTTCAGGCGCTGCAACGCCAAACGATCCTTGCGCAGATCGATGCCCTGCTCGCGCTTGAATTCGTCGGCCAGGAAATCGACGATGCGCATGTCGAAGTCTTCGCCGCCCAGGAACGTATCGCCGTTCGTTGCCTTCACCTCGAAGACGCCGTCGCCGATTTCCAGGATCGAAATGTCGAACGTGCCGCCGCCAAGGTCGTAGACCGCGATGGTGCCGCCCTGTTTCTTGTCGAGGCCGTAGGCAAGCGCGGCCGCCGTCGGCTCGTTGATGATGCGCAAGACTTCAAGACCCGCGATGCGGCCTGCGTCTTTCGTCGCTTGGCGCTGCGCGTCGTTGAAATAAGCGGGAACAGTGATGACGGCTTGTGTGACTTTCTCGCCAAGATAGGCCTCGGCGGTCTCCTTCATCTTCTGAAGCGTGTAGGCCGAGATCTGCGACGGCGAGAGCTTTTCGTTGTCGCGCCCTCCGATCCAAGCATCGGCATTGTCGGCCTTGATGATGTTGTAAGGCACCATCCCGATGTCTTTTTGCGTCATCGGGTCTTCGAACTTGCGGCCGATCAGGCGCTTGATCGCGAAATAGGTATATTCTGGATTGGTGACGGCCTGGCGCTTGGCCGACTGGCCGACCAGACGCTCGCCGTCCTTGGTGAAAGCGACGATCGACGGGGTGGTGCGAGCGCCTTCCGCGTTCTCAAGCACCTTGGGCTGAGAGCCTTCCATAATCGCGACGCAGGAATTGGTCGTGCCGAGATCGATACCGATAACTTTAGCCATTGTTCAAAACCTCTTTTCTTAGGCGAATGGACCGGGGCCTTCGCAACCTGGAAGCGCCCGCCGCCATCCCCACGCAAATCAGTGAATGCGCTGGATAATGCCGCGAGAAACCGCGGGTTTCACGGGCACATATAGGGGGGCAAACCCAAGCCCGCAAGGCGGGCCAGTCCCGCCTGAGAACGTGATTTCGGGTCCAAGCCTTCCTAGGCGTATGTTTACCCTTCCGGAAATGAGTGAGGCCACCATGCATCGTGCATTCGGGTGGGCCGCGTTCTTGGCCTCGGTGACACTACTTTCGGTATTGGGTCCGCAACCGGCGGGAGCGAGCGGGAGTCGACCGACCTACGCCTGCTTCTCGCCGCAAAATGCCGCAGTGATCGGACGGCTCGGTGCCGGCGATGCAAGCGTTCGATACAGCTTCGAGTCCGGCGCATGCCTTGCGTTGGAACCGGGCACGCCGCTCCATGACGTTGAGCGCCATGGAACCTTGTGGCGGTTCCGCGCCTTCGGAGCGCGTCCCCACCTCTATTCCGCCGACTGGGCGGCGGGATTTCACACAAGCACCGAGACCGCACCGGCGGGATTCGATCGCTACCTGCCGGTAACGGCAAGGTTGCTGGCATCGGGACGCACCCTGATCGAGTGCAACGACGCTTGGGAAAAGCTGGCCAAGCGATTCGACGACCATGAACGTCGTTGGAAGGACTACCAGAGTTGGAGCCGCGCCAAGCCCAACGGATCGACCCCGATTGTCGTGATCTATGTCGGAGACACGGGCCCAAAACTTGCGGCCGAAGGCGCACAGCTTCGCAAGCAAGCCGCAGCGCTCGATCGCCAGTGCGCTTCAGTGTCGGCGATCGAGGCTGACGATGATTTCATGGACTTCGTTCGCACGGCCCGCAGCTAATGGGCGCCCCGCGACGTCAGGTGGCCGGAGTACCGCCTGTTGCCGCGGTTGCCCGGTTTCAAGGGGAGATTTCTGCGATTTGTGCTGCGCGCGGCCACACAATCGCCATGTCGCATCCCCACATAGATACCGCCGGTTGGATATACCGGCGCAAATTGGGAGGCGCTCCAATGCCTCGACTGATAGCCAAACGAATTTCGTCTGCACTCGCAACCGTGGTGGCCGCCGCCGTTCCTTCGGTCGCCATCGCGGCGGGTAGATCTCCACCGATTTCAGGAAACGGCTGGGTGGCGCTTGGCGTTATCGGTTTGCTGGTTGCCGTTGTGGTGATGTTGATCCGCGGTACGATGCATATCGAAGAACGTCATGCGCGCATGTACGGCCCGAGGCGCGACCACGGCCACAGCTGGTTCGGACCGGTGGATGATGACGACGGAGGCGACGGCTCCGATTGAAATTGCGAGGGCCGGGACGGCCTACGCCGATGTATCGAACGCCGATCCGGGTGGAACGCTGCTCGGGCCGGCGCCGTTTGCCGCCGGCGCTTGCGCCGCGACGGCAACCATTGCCGCCCTCAGCAGGCGCTCGCCGATCATATAGCCGCTCTGCACCACGTCGATCACATGGCCCGGCGCCACATCGGTTCCGGGAATTTCGGCGATCGCCTGATGCAGGTTTGGGTTGAACCGCTGCCCCTTGGCGTCGATGCGTTTGATTCCGTTGCGCTCCAAGATCGCAACGAGTTCGCGTTGCGTGGCCTCGATGCCTTCAATCACCGGCATTGCAGCAGCCGGCAGTGAGGCGCGCACATCGGGCTTCAACGCCTCGGTGGCGCGTGCGAAATTATCGACCACGTTCAGCAGTTCACGCGCAAAGCGCGCAAACGCAAACTGGGCGGCGTCCGCCTTTTCGCGCTCCGCCCGCCGCCTGACGTTTTCGGTTTCCGCGACCGCGCGCAGATATCGGTCTTTGAGATCTGCGATTTGCTCGTGCAGACCCGCAATCTGCGCCGCTTCGCGTGCAATTTCGGCGCTCGCCGACAGGTCGAAAGTATCCGATAGCGCTTCGTTCGACGCATCGGGTCCCGCATCGTTGGCGGCGCTCGGCACGTCGTCTTGGTTCTTCGGTCTATTCATCGCGTCACAACGTCCCATCCAAGCGGAGTACTATTTCTTCTGGCTCAGCATACGGCTAATCACGCGCGCCGTGTAGTCGACCATCGGCACGATCCGCGCATAGTTTAGCCGTGTCGGTCCGATCACGCCGATCACCCCGACCACGCGGTTCGTCTGGTCGGCGTAGGGTGCAGCAATGATCGACGATCCCGAAAGCGAATAGAGCTTGTTCTCGGCACCGATAAAGATGCGTACGCCTTCGCTCAACTTCGCCAGTTCGAGCATTTGGATCAAATCGTTCTTGCGCTCGATGTCGTCGAACAGCTGGCGCACGCGCTCAAGCTCGCCCGCGGCGCCGACGTCTTCCAAAAGCCGCGATTGCCCGCGCACGATCAACGACGGCATCGTGGTTTGCAGGCCGCCCCATTCGGCTAACCCCGCAGAAACAAGCTTTGCCGCAAGCCCGTCGAGCTCGACCTTCTGCGCCGATATCTCGTTTAAGATTTCGCTGCGCGCCTCTTCCAGTGTCCGTCCGCGCATACGTGCGCTCAAATAATTGCCGGCTTCGATGAACGCCGACGGCGGAAGTCCAAGCGGTGTTTCGATGACGCGGTTTTCGACCGATCCGTCCTCGCCCACCATGATCACGAGCGTGCGTTGCGGCGCGAGCGAGACGAACTCGACGTGCTTCAAAGCGGGATCGCGTTTGGGCGTCACCACCAATCCCGCGCACTGGCTCAAGCCCGACAGCATGGCCGATGCCTGCACCAGCACGTCGTCGATGTTGCGTCCGCTGACCGCAAGCTGTGCTTCGATATCCTTGCGTTCGTCCCCGCCCAGATTGCCGACTTCCAGCAGGCCGTCGACGAACATGCGCAACCCCAGCTGCGTCGGAATACGGCCGGCGCTCGTATGCGGCGCGTCCAACAGACCCGCATGTTCCAGATCCGACATCACATTGCGGATCGACGCCGGTGACAGAGGAATGGTGCTGCGTTGCGACAAGGTGCGCGATCCGATCGGCTCGCCGGTCTCAAGATAGGACTCGACGATCGTCCGGAAGATGTCGCGCGACCGTTCCGACAACTCGCCGATCTGACTGGGCATCGGCGTTTTCGGGTGCGGCACGTGGCGTTCGTTCATTGCTGGCTTGTGTCCGGGTTCTGGAGCGCCCAAAAGTTCAACCGTTGCGCGGGTCCGGGGCGCCAGGCTAGGTAACGCCTGAGCCCCCAAACTTCAAGGCAAGAGGTACCCCATGCGTCCGTCCGGCCGCCGTCCCAATCAGCTGCGCGATGTGTCGCTGGAACCTGGCGTTTCAGCTCACGCTGAGGGATCGTGCATGGTCAAATTCGGTCGCACGCACGTGTTGTGCGCGGCAAGTCTTGAGAACTCGGTCCCGCCGTTCTTGAAGGGCACCGGCAAAGGCTGGGTCACCGCCGAATACGGAATGCTGCCGCGTGCAACCGGAGAGCGAATGCGCCGCGAAGCCGCAACAGGAAAGCAGTCCGGGCGCACGCTTGAGATCCAGCGCCTGATCGGCCGCGCCCTGCGCGCGGTGACCGACATGCGCGGCTTCGGCGAACGCCAGATCATTGTCGATTGCGACGTGATCCAAGCCGACGGCGGAACGCGCACGGCCGCAATCACGGGCGCCTTCGTGGCGCTGCACAAGTGCTTTGAAATGATGAAGCGCGATCAGATGATCAAAACCCTACCGCTCAAGGATCACGTCGCGGCGATCTCCTGCGGCATCAGCAACGGCAACTCCGTGCTCGACCTCGACTATGACGAGGATTCCTCCGCCGGCACCGACGCGAATTTCGTCATGACGGGCGCGGGTGCCTTGGTCGAAATCCAAGGCACCGCCGAAGGCGATCCGTTCAGCGAGGCCCAGTTCCTGGAATTGATGGCGCTTGCGCGCGCCGGTATCGCCGATCTGGTCCTGCTTCAGCGCGAGGCGATTTCGCGAAAGCCATGACACGCCGCCTGACCGAGCATCGCCTCGTCGTCGCCAGCCACAATCCGGGCAAGGTGCGAGAGATCGGCGCCTTGATCGCGCCCTATCGCATTGAGGCGATTTCGGCGGCAGACCTCGGCCTGCCCGAACCGGAGGAACCCGACCCCACCTTCGCCGGCAACGCATTGATAAAGGCGCGCGCCGCGGCTCAGGGCGCGCGAATACCCGCACTCGCCGACGATTCCGGCCTCTGCGTCGCGGCGCTAGACGGCGACCCGGGCGTTCTATCCGCGCGCTGGGCCGGACCCGAAAAAAACTTTGACAAGGCAATGGAGGAAGTTCAACGCCGCATCATCGCGTCAGGCTTGAACGATCGCCGCGCCCATTTCGTCTGTGCGCTCGCCATCGCCTGGCCCGACGGCCACGCCCAAGTGTTTGAGGGCAGGATCGACGGCACGCTGGTCTGGCCGCCGCGCGGCACGAAGGGTTTCGGCTATGACCCGATCTTCGTCGCCAATGGGTACGACATCACCTTTGGCGAGACGGACCCGGAGAAGAAACACGCGATCTCGCACCGCGCCCGCGCGTTTAAGCAATTCGTCGAGGCGTGCCTTGCCTAGCGCGACACACGGCTTCGGCCTCTACGTCCACTGGCCGTTCTGCCTGTCGAAATGCCCTTATTGCGACTTCAACAGCCACGTCCGCGCCAAGATCGACGCCGACGCTTGGGCGGGCGCGCTCACACGCGAGATGGAAACGATCGCTGCAAGGCTCGACGGTCGGCCGCCGCTCGACTCGATTTTCTTCGGCGGCGGCACGCCCTCGCTCATGCCCGGAGAAATCGTCGGCCGGATTCTAAACAAGGCCGAAAGCCTGTTCGGCTTTAAGCCCGCCATCGAAATCACGCTCGAAGCCAACCCGACCAGCGTTGACGCCGGGCGCTTCCGCGACTATCGCGCGGCGGGCGTCAATCGCGTGTCGCTGGGCGTGCAGGCCTTGAACGACGCAGATCTGCGTGCCCTCGGCCGCCTGCACACGGTCGACGAGGCGCTGAGCGCAGTTGCACTCGCACAGGAAATTTTTCCGCGCGCCTCATTCGATCTGATCTACGCGCGCCCCAACCAAACGCACGCCGCTTGGGCCGCCGAACTCGACCGCGCCTTGGCGCAAGGCTGCACGCATTACTCCCTATACCAACTGACCTTCGAAGAGGGCACGCCGTTTCACGCGGCGCTGATGAAGGGGTCGATGAAAGAACTCGACGCCGAAACCGCGGCGTCACTTTACGAACTGACGCAGGACCGCATGAAAGCCGCCGGTCTGCCGGCCTACGAAATATCGAACCATGCGGCACCGGGTGAGGAGTCACGCCACAACCTCGTCTATTGGCGCTACGGAGACTATCTCGGCGTTGGCCCCGGCGCGCACGGCCGCCTCACCATCGGCGGCACGCGCATCGCAACCGCCACCGAACGCCAGCCCGAAGCTTGGCTCGCCCGCGTGTCGCAGCGTGGAGACGGCTTGTCTCAATGGGACGAAGTCTCGCCGCAAGAACAGGGGACCGAGGCGCTGCTAATGGGGCTGCGCCTCGGCGAAGGCATCGACGTCGCGCGTATCGAGCGTCTGCTGGGACGCACCTTGCCGTCCGCGCGAATTGCGAAGCTCGAATCGCAGGGCTTGATCGAAGTAAACGGTGCGCGCCTGCGCGCGACATCGCGCGGACGTATTGTGCTTAATGCCGTATTGAAGGAACTCGCCGCCTAGACCGTCAGAACCCTTGGCTCTGAAACGTATTTGCCGCCGGGCTGACGACGTTGAGCTGTCCGCCGTTCGACACCTCCATAACTGCGAGCCCACGTTCCGTCATCCCGTCCGAACGGAAACGGAATATCCCGTCGATCCCGGCAAATCCGTTCGGGTCGGCGATGGCAACGCGCGTATAGCGTTTGCCGGGCGTGCCTCCGGCCAAGGTCGCCGACAGGGCCACCCCGTCGTAAGCTAGCGACGCGATCCGCGGCGGCTTCGAACCATAGAGCTGTTGGAAGCGCGTGATGAAATTCAAACGCTGATCTTGCGGCGGCACGGCGTACCAGCCGCCCATCAACGAGGTTTCTTTCGCGACGGCCGGATCGTCCCACAACCCGGTTCCAAGCAACTGGATTTTGCGTGAATCGACGCCGTTGATTGTCAGGATCGGACCAAGGCTGCGCAGCATCGTCCCGCCTTCCGGCAGGAAGATTGTATCGAATCCGGCTTTGGCGATCGCCTTGACCGCGGGTTCGAGCGCCTGAGGGTTCGGTTGATAGTTCTGCACCGCCACAAGTTCCCGCCCGCTCTGCATGACGGTGTTGCGGAATGCTTCCTCGACGCGCTGACCGTAAGGCGTCGACGGCACCAGCGCCGCGAACTTGCCCCGGCCTTTCGACGCCGCATAGCTGACGATGCGGCTGACCTCTTGCTCGGGCAGAAAGCTCAGCAAGAATACGCCGTCGCCTGCAACGGTGCGGTCGGTGGAAAACGCGATCACCGGCACGCTACGCGCTCGCGCCACCGGGGCGACCGCTCGCACGTCGTTGGCGAGCAACGGCCCGAGAATGAGCTCGGCCCCCTTGTCGATCGCGTCGTTGGCGGCTGCCGCGGCGCTCTCGGGCGTTGGACCGGTATCCCGCGGCAAAAGCACCATCGAGCGTGCGCCCATGTCGAACATGCCCATTTGCGCCGCCTCAAGCAGCGCTTGCGCCGTGCCGCGAATGTCTTTCGCTGAGTGGGTAAGCGGCAGCAAAATGGCGATCCGAACTTGCCCCGCGACCGGCACGGGCGGCAAAGGCGTGGCCGAGGGCGAAACCACGGTCGGCCGCGGTGCTTCGCTGATGACCGGCTTCGCGCGGTCGCCGAACATCGAAAAACCCTCGCAGGCCGAAAGGATCGACCCCATCGTCAGAATGAGAACGATCGTCCACAATGTCTGCGCAATGCGCGCGAAACCTGACGCTAACAATCGTGATGTCACGGGCGTTAATCCCTTAAACGGCGGAAATGCATGGTGAGCGAGAGCCCTAAGACTACTGGCCGGTTCGGGCGAAGTAAATCCGGCGAGGCACTGTCCACAGGCCTCTATTTGGTCGCGACCCCGATCGGCAACTCGCGCGACATCACGTTACGCGCGCTTCATGTCCTGGGCTCGGCCGACGTGATTTACGCCGAAGACACGCGCGTCACCTCTAAGCTGTTCGCGATACACGAACTTCAGCGGCCGATGCACTCATACCGCGAACACAATGCTGAGCACGCGGAAAGGACGATATTGACCCATCTCGCCGAGGGCCGCTCCGTCGCCCTGGTCAGCGATGCCGGCACCCCATTGATCTCCGATCCTGGTCAGCGCTTGGTTGAGGCAGCTGTAGGCCGAGGCTTCGATGTTGTCCCCATTCCTGGCCCCTCGGCGGTCTTGGCGGCGCTAACGGCTTCGGGATTGGCCACTGACCGCTTCTTGTTCGCGGGGTTCTTGCCGGCCCGTCCGACCGAACGCCGCCGCGCGATCCGCGAGGTCGAACATGTCGCCGCGACATTGATTTTCTTCGAAACCCCAAATCGCTTGGCCGAATCGCTGACGGATTTCGTCGCGCTGTTGGGGCAGCGGTCCGCCGTCGTCGCACGAGAATTGACGAAGCTGCACGAAGAAATCAGGCGCGGCTCTCTACCCGACCTCGCCGCCCATTTCGCCGCCCGCGAAGAAGTAAGGGGCGAAGTCGTGATCTTGATCGCGGCTCCCTCGAAGGACGCAGCCGCCCCCTCGAAGGCCGATTTGGACAAGCGTCTGCGCGAAGAACTCGAACGCCATCCTCTAAAAAACGCCGCCACAATCGTGGCGGCAGCTCTGGGGTTGCCGCGCCGCGAGGTCTATGCTCGCGCCCTCGAACTGAAGCAACAAGACGGCTGACAGGCCCAATGGCGCTTGAGCACGACAAAGCGCGGGCGCGTGGAACGGCGGCCGAGTGGCTTGCGACCGCTTGGCTCGCGGCAAAGGGCTATCGCATCCTGGCGCGCCAATTCCGCGCGCATGGCGGCGAACTCGACATCGTGGCGCTCACGCCGTTTTGGACCAAACGCACAATCGTCTTTATTGAAGTTCGCGCACGCGGCACAGTCGAGCAAGCATTCGAATCGGTCGGCGCCGTCAAGCGCCGGCGCGTCCAATCGGCGGCGTCGCAATTTTGCGCTCGCAAGCCGAAACTGGGCGCCCTGCCGCGCCGCTTCGATTTGGTGCTGTTGGCTCCAGGCCGCTGGCCGCACCACATGATTGACGCCTGGAAACCGTGAGAGGATTTGGAATGAAATCGACGTCCCGCGTTGTCGCCGCATCGCTCGTCGCGCTCGTATCAACTCTAACGGGTTGCGTCGGGCTTTCGTTGAATACCCAGGAACGTTCGCTCTCAAGCGCCGTCGACGATTTCAACACCCAGACGCAACTCAACGCCAGGTTTCTGGGCGAAAGCGCGTCCTTGTTCGCCAACGTCAATCTGACCGTCGTCGAAGGGCGGGTGCACATGTCCGGCACCGTCCCCAGCAACGACGATCGCTTGATCGCCACGCGCCTTGCCTGGGAAACGCCCCATGTCAGACAGGTCGTCAACGACATCGAGGTAACCCAAGACGCCGACGTGGGCGGCATCGCCCGTGACCGCTGGATCAGTACCCAGGTGCGCGGGCGTATCCTTGCGGACGGCGCCATACACGATGTGAATTACACCATCGATACTCAGAACCGTGTCGTCTATATTCTCGGCATTGCCCAAGACCAGGTCGAGTTGGATCGCGTTTTGGCTCATGCGCGTGGCGTTCCGGAGGCCAAGCGCGTCGTGAACTATGCGTTGCTCAAAGATGATCCGCGCCGCTTTGCACACCCGCGAGATAAATATGTGAATGCCCAAGAACCGGCGGCATCGCCGCCGCCGGACTAGGTTTCGGATAGAGTGATGGACAAACCGGAACGACTATTGGAGCAACTCCACGCCACCGGTCAGGCCGCCGACGCGGCCATTCCGCTCGCTGAAACCGCGTTGATCCTCGCCGGGCTCGACCATGCCGGGCTCGATCTCGCACCCTATCGCGCCCATCTCGATCAAATGGCCCACGATGCGGGCGCGGCCTTTGCAACCCTTCGTCGCGGCATGCTCGAAAATGAAGCGGCCGCCCGCGTGCTTGCCGACACGATCGGCGCGCGCCACGGCTATCTCGGCGACAATGCCACGTTCGACGATCCGCAAAACGCCGATCTGATTAGGGTCATCGATCGCAGGCGCGGCCTGCCCGTGTCGCTCGGCATCATCTATCTCGATATTGCCCATCGGCTCGGCTTGCGCGCGCAAGGTCTGAACACGCCCGGTCATTTCTTATTGGCCTTGGGCGAAGGCGAGCACGCCAAGATCGTCGATCCGTTCAACGGCGGCATCGTCTTGAACGCAGAGGAATTGCGCCCGCTGCCGCCGATCCCGGAAGGCGAAGCGACCGAATACGGACCGGTCGAGCGCCGCGATGTTCTGCTACGCCTCCTGAACAACATCCGCACCCGCGCGCTCGCCGGCAAAGACATGGTTCGCGCGCTGACGATCGCCGAACGCATGGTTTTAATCGCGCCCCGCCGGCCCGAACTTTGGCTCGATCTGGCGCACGCATGCGCAGGTGTCGGCAAAATGAACGGTGCCATCCGCGCCGCCCAGAGTTGTGTTTCGATGGCCGGCACCCATAGCAGCATCGGGCGAGAAGCCGCCTTCGTGTTGCAAGGCTTAAAGCGTCAGGTCAACTAGGACGATTGCTCAAGGCGCGTTTCGACCGCTATTGTCGGCTGCCGGCAATGATCGAACGCGCGTGAACCGATGTCCTTGACTGTCGCCATCCAAATGGACCCGATCGACCGCATCGATATCGGCGGCGATTCGACCTTCGCGTTGATGCTCGAAGCCCAATCCCGCGGGCACAAGCTTTGGTATTACCTGCCCAAGCATCTGGTTCAACGCGACGGCAAGATTTCCGCGCGTGCACAAGAACTGACCGTGCGCAACGAACGCGGCAATCACTTCGCGCTTGGCGCCCAGCAAACCCTCGATCTTGGCACAATGGATGTTGTCCTCCTGCGCCAGGACCCGCCCTTCGATATGGGCTACATCACCACGACCCACATTTTGGAGCGTTTGCCCAAGCGGGTGGTCGTCGTCAACGATCCCTATTGGGTGCGCAATTCGCCCGAAAAAATCTTCGTCACCGAATTCCCCGACCTGATGCCGCCGACCTTGATCACCAGCGACGCCGAAGCCATCCGCGCCTTTCGTGCCGAGCACGGCGAGATCGTTGTCAAGCCGCTTTACGGCAACGGTGGCGCGGGTGTGTTCCGGGTGCAGCTGCAGGACGAGAACCTGAACACCATCATGGAATTTTTCTCGGCTTTCGTGCGCGAACCGATGATGGTGCAACGCTACGTGCCTCAGGTTCGCCAAGGCGACAAACGCATCATCCTTGTCGACGGTGAGGCGGTCGGCGCCATCAACCGGGTCCCGGCCAAGGGCGAGGCGCGCTCGAACATGCATGTCGGCGGCAGGCCTGAAAAAACCGCGCTGACCCCGCGCGAACGCGAAATCTGCTCGCGCATCGGTCCGGAACTGAAACGCCGCGGCATGATCTTCACCGGCATCGACGTCATCGGCGACTATTTGACCGAAATCAACGTCACCTCGCCGACCGGCATTTGGGAAATCCGCCGCTTCGACGGCACCGATATCGCCGCCTTGATCTGGGACGCGATCGAACTGAAAATCAGCGCGCGCGCATGACGGTTGCGCACATCTCGACGGTGGCCTTTGTCGGCATCGACGCGCGCGAAGTCGACGTCCAAGTCCACATGGCCGAGGGCAACGATAAGAACAACATCGCCGTCGTGGGTCTCCCGGACAAAGCCGTCGCCGAAAGCCGCGAACGCGTGCGTGCCGCACTTCACGCCATCGGCCTCGCGCTGCCCAACAAACGCATCACGGTCAATCTCTCGCCGGCGGACCTACCCAAGGAAGGCAGCCATTACGACCTTCCCATCGCCCTTGGTTTGTTGACGGCGATGGGCGTTCTGCCGGCACCGGAAATCGCGGGCCACCTGGCGATGGGCGAATTGTCGCTCGATGGCGCGATAATTCCCGTAGCAGGGGTATTGCCCGCCGCGATCAAAGCTTTGGAGATGGAGCGCGCTTTCATCTGTCCCGAAGCCTCCGGTCCCGAAGCGGCATGGGCCGAAGGTCTTGAAATCATAGCGGCACCTTCATTGGTCGCACTCGTCAATCATCTGAAGGGCATCCAAGTTCTAAGTCCGCCGGTCGCAAAACTCGCCGACGAGACCGGCACCATCGCCGATCTGCGCGACGTCAAAGGCCAAGAGATGGCAAAGCGCGCGCTCGAAATCGCAGCTGCCGGCGGGCACAATCTTTTGATGATCGGCCCGCCCGGCGCCGGCAAGTCGATGTTGGCCGCTCGCCTACCAGGCCTGTTGCCACCGCTCGACGCACGCGAAGCCCTCGAAGTCTCGATGGTCCAAAGCCTCGCCGGCGAATTGAAGAACGGCGCCATCGGCAGGCGCCGTCCGTTTCGCAGCCCTCATCATTCGGCAAGCATGGCAGCCCTCGTCGGCGGCGGCATGCGCGCCAAGCCCGGCGAAGTCAGCCTCGCGCATCTAGGCGTGTTGTTTCTCGACGAGTTGCCGGAGTTCCAACGCCAAGTCCTGGACTCGCTTCGCCAACCGCTCGAAACCGGAGAAACGTTTGTCGCCCGCGCCAACGCGCATGTGCGCTATCCGTCGCGCGTACAGTTGGTTGCCGCCATGAACCCGTGCCGGTGTGGTTATCTCTCCGATCCCGAACGCGCCTGCACCCGCGCACCAAAATGCGCCGCCGACTATCAATCGAAACTCTCGGGCCCCTTGCTCGACCGCATCGACCTTCACGTCGAGGTCAGCGCCGTCAGCGCCAATGACCTTGCTTTGCCGCCGCCCGCCGAGGGGTCCGCCGAAGTCGCCGCGCGTGTCGCCGCTGCGCGCAACATCCAACGCGCGCGATATGCCGCTCATCTGATCCGCACCAACGCCGAAGCCGACGGCGAATTCCTCGAACAGGTCGCCCACCCCAGCGCCGATGGCCTGGCCCTCCTCAAGAAAGCCGTCGACACGCTGAAACTCTCCGCTCGCGGCTATCATCGCGTCCTGCGCGTCGCCCGCACGCTAGCCGACCTGGAAGCCCACGAATCAGTCGCTCGCCTTCACATCGCCGAGGCTCTGAGCTATCGCAGATTGCAAGTCTCATTCTGACTGCAAGCACAGGGCGATTTCAGTCCCGGTTACTCCACCGTCAAGCACACATTCGGGCCGCGCCTGAGGCCGCACCGCATCATCGCGATATGTTAGGATTCGCGCACCATCCGGCGCGGTGAGCGCGCGATAAGGGACCAGCCATGTACAAATATCTCTACTACCTTGTTCAGCCGGGCGTCGTGTCGACAGGCCTCATGGGCACGGCGCTTCAAGTGGGCATCGCCTTTGCCAACACATTTAATGTCGCGGGCGCGGCCGAAACGATTTCCCAATACGGCCTCAGCGGTCAGCTCGCTTCCGGCGGTCTGATTGCGGCCCTCACTGGTGCTTATTACTCGCTGACACAGCGCAAAGTCGCTCAAACCATCGCCGCGGGCGCGGGCGCGGTTGCCGGCGGCATTTCGGGGACGCTGGGGACAGCGATCACCCAAGCCCTTCAGTGGACGGAAGTAGCAGCCGGCACGACGCCATTGCTGAACTTCACCGCCATCGGCACCGCGTTGATGGCAGCCGTCGGCGCGGTCGATCCGTCGCTTCCCGCGGGCGCCGAGCCGATGTTTGACACTGTGGCGCTGACGCAGGTCTTCGGTTCGACGGCTATCGGCGGCGGGATCGGAGCTTTTCTTGGCAATGCGCTGACCGGCCGAAAGCCCAAACGCGGTGCTCACGCCTGAAACTTGAAATAAAAAAAACCGCGCGGCGTTGTCACCGCGCGGTTCAAAGGTCCTGTCCGGCACGATGACGCCGAACTCAATGTGGCTTACATGCCCGCTTTGATCTCAACCTTGATCGTCTCGCCGGCGGCGTCTTTCTGTTCCCACTTGTCGCCGGCTTTGTGACTGCCGACGAATTCCGAACAAGCTTCCTTCGGCGCGGGCGTTCCTGCCGGCGCGCCCGCGGGCAAATCGACCGTTGAGCAATATTGCTTGTTGTTGTCCTTCAGAGCCCATTTGCCGGTGAACTTCTCACCCTTGGCGCCCTCGCCCTTCATCGTACCGTCTTGGGCGATCCAAATCTTGGACGTTTCGCCCTTTGAGTTCGTCACGAGAACCGTATTGCCGTAGACGCTCGCCATCGCATCGTCAGCCGCCATCGCCGCACCGGCAACGCTCATCGCAACAAGGGCACTTACGCCCCAAAGCGCAATCTTACGCATTTTAGAAATACCTCCATGAGAAACCCCGGAACCTCGTTCGGGGGGCCGGGGCTTATAGCGTTAACATCTGGCGCTGTGAAGCGAGAGTTAATGAATCCTCAAGCCCAATGGGAGAGTCTTTGAGAAATCAGACTCCCTTAGGTTGAAACGTCAGTGACCGTTCCTCGAATCGCGCGCCTCTTTTTGGGCTTCCTTTTGCTGGCGGCGGCAGCGTCGGCCGCCGGCGCGCAGTTCTTTCCGGTGGAGTATTTCAGGCCAGCGCCCGTCTGGATTGCGCTCGCGGCATTGACGGGGCTTGCGATTCTCTTCTCCGCGCTGATTGCGTCGATGCGTCGCGTGCAGACGCTCGATCAACGATCGAGCGAACTGACACTGGTCAAACGCGAATTGGAAACGACGGTCCGCAAACTGCAACAACGCCACCGCGAACTGCAGGTCAGCGAAATGCGCTACCGCGGTCTGGTCGAGCAACAGGGCGACGTGATCCTGCGCCGCATACCCGACGGCCGCCTCACATTCGTCAACGATGCGTTCTGCCAATCGTTCGGTATCGCACGCGAACGCGCGCTCGGCCGGCAATTCACGCCGGAGCTGCACCCGGGTGAGGTTGTCGAACCCTCGAATTCCGTGGCAGGGAAAGAGGCGGCCCGCACACGCTACGACCGGCGAATGAACACCACGAACGGCTGGCGCTGGTTCACCTGGGAAGACTACGTCATTCGCAATGACGCCGGCGATGTCGGCGAAATTCAAAGCATCGGACGCGACATCACCGATCACAAGGAACTCGAGACCGCTCTCCGCGACGCACGCGACAAAGCCGAAGAGGCAAGTCGTGCCAAATCAATGTTCCTGGCCACCATGAGCCACGAGATTCGTACGCCCATGAACGGCGTCATCGGCATGGCGGGCCTTCTGCTCGACACGAGCCTCTCTCCGGAACAGCGTTCATACGCAGTCGCCGTCCGCGAATCCGGCGAGGCGCTACTCGACATCATCAACGACATCCTGGATTTCTCGAAAATCGAGTCGGGTGCAATGTCGATGGAAGAGACGGCATTCGCGCCCCGCACCTTGATCGAAAGCGTTGCCGAACTCCTCGCTCACCGTTGCTTTGAAAAAGGCATCGACATCGCGACCTACGCCAACGAACGGATCACCGGGAAAATCCTGGCCGATGAAGGCCGCGTGCGACAGGTCCTGCTCAATCTCGCGGGCAACGCAGTGAAGTTCACCGACACTGGCGGCGTATGTATCTCCGCGGCTCCCGATGCCAATCCACGCTTCATCCGCTTTGAAATCACCGACACGGGCATTGGCATTGCCGAACAAGAGCAATCGAGGATCTTTGACGAATTCACGCAGGCCGATTCGTCGTTGGCGCGTAAATATGGCGGTACCGGATTGGGCCTTGCGATCACGCAACGCCTCGTCCGGGCAATGGGAGGCGACGTCGGCGTGGTGAGCCAACCCGGAAAGGGTAGCCGCTTCTGGTTCACATTGCCGTTGAAGCACTCGCACGGCGCGGTCGCTGCGCAAACCATTCTCACCGGAGCGCGCGTTCTGGTGCTGACGGCGTTCCCCGGACTCTCCGAATATCTCGTGCGTCAACTCTGCGAAGCCGGCGCCGAGGCGTTCTCGGCCAAAGGCGCCGCGTCGGCGGAAACGGCATTGGCCGGAGGCTCATTCAACATTCTGCTGATCGACAACCGGTCCGGCAGCGCGCCGACGGCCGAGTTTCTCGTCCGGCTCAAGGCACGGCTGCAAGGTGTCAGGACGATCGTGCTGCTTCCGGCGAACGAGCGGGCGTCTTTGCCGTCTCTCAAGTCCGCGGGCTTCGACGGTTATCTGATCAAACCCATCCGCCAAGCATCGCTGGTGCAGCGCGTGGCAGCTTTGCTGAGCGGGCGAGATGTCGACGCAAACGAGGCCGAGGGCACGGAACAGCGCGCCAAGCTCAAGACGGCTCGAGAGCACGTCGGACTACGCATACTGGTGGCCGAAGACAACCGCATCAACGTTCTGCTGGCGACCGCGTTGCTCGGCAAGATGGGCCACCGCATCGATACCGTTGCCAACGGCCGGGAAGCGGTGGAGGCTCTCGCCCGCGCGCCCTATGACCTAGTCCTCATGGACGTACATATGCCCGAAATGGACGGCCTCGAAGCGACCCGGCGCATCCGCAAAGCCGAAGAGACAAGTCACCGCCGCGGACGAATTCCCATCGTGGCACTCACCGCCAGCACGCTCGAAGGCGATCGCCAAATCTGTATTGATGCGGGCATGGACGACTTCCTGGCAAAGCCGCTGAACCCCGAAGCGTTGCACGCGGTTCTCGCGCGCTTTGCATCTTCCGGCACGCTGGCGACTGCCAAGACTGCGTGACATTCACGCGTCATGCGTACACTCGGCGCCGTTAGGAATCGCCTCTTCATTCCTTATCGCCGCCCATGTATGCCTCGACTGTGGCTTAGGTGAGTCTGACCCGGCCCAGGAGCGAGGATCGCATGACTGAGACCGCCGCGAACAGCCCGTCGCCCGAACGGCGCAATTGGTGGGACATGATTTCCATCTATTTGCGTCCGCGCGTCGCGCTGATGTTCTTGTTCGGGTTTTCCGCGGGTCTTCCCTACCAATTGACCAGTTCGACGCTTCAGGCCTGGCTGACGGAAAGCAACATGTCCGTCGAAGAAATCGGGCTGTTCGGTCTCGTCGCTGCGGCCTACGCTTGGAAATTCGTGTGGTCGCCCGCCATTGACGGCCTTCCGATCCCCGTGCTGAGCCGCCTGCTTGGGCATCGCCGTTCTTGGCTGATCGTAATTCAGATTTGTCTCGCCTGCGCAATAGCAGCCTTGGCCTTTGTCGACCCTGTCGAAAGCAAACTTGCCCTCGCCGGTGTAGCCGCCCTTGTCGCATTTTTCTCGGCATCCCAGGACGTCGTCATCGACGCCTACCGCATCGAAGCCCTCAAGGAGACCGAACTCACGGCTGGATACGCCAACTACAACGCCGCCTATCGCACGGCGATGCTCGTTTCGTTCACCGGAGCGGTCATGCTTGTAAGCGGGCTCGAGCTTGCCGGTGTATCGCGCCAGGAGGCGTGGTCGCTCGGTTACCTGACGATGGCCGGGATGGTCGCCGTCGGCATTCTCGGCACGTTGCTGGCGCCCGAATCGTGGGAAGGTCAGAAGTCGCGCTTTGCCCGGCCGTTTAGCGAACGCTTTCGCTCCGCCGTGATCGAACCCTTCACGGATTTCCTGCGCAAAGACCTGTGGTGGGGAATCCTGCTGTTCGTCGTAATGTTCAAACTCGGCGATGCGTTCACCTCCGAACTGCGCACGTATTTCTTTTTGAAACTAGGATTCGAAAAAGCGACGTACGCGGCGATCCAATGGCCGTTCGGATTTTTCGCTGTGCTGATCGGCGGCTATGCCGGTGGCATGATCGCCAACAGACTTGGCGTGATGCGTGCCCTATGGATCGGCGGGATCGCGCAGATGGGAACCAATTTGATCTTCATTTGGCCGGCCATCGCCCTCCCGGACCTCACCGCTTCGATCGGCGTGCCCAATGCGGAGGGCGTCAGGCAGATCACTTTCGCCGCCATCGATGCGGGCGGATGGCAGGGCTACATGGCCTTCGCGACCCTCGCGGGCTCGGTTGGGTTGGAAAATTTCGCGACCGGATTGGGCGGCGCCGCGTTCGTGGCCTACATGTCGCTTCTGTGCGGCAATCGAAGTTACACGGCCACGCAGTATGCGTTGCTTTCTTCGCTCGCCAGCCAGGCGCGCATCTCGCTCTCGGCACCAGCCGGCTTTGCTGTCGTGGCCGTCGGCTGGGTTTGGTATTACATCATAGCAACAGTGCTCGCGGTCCCCGGGCTGTTGCTGCTTTGGTGGTTGATGCGAAGGACGCCATCGGCGCGCTGACCATGGCAAGTGGTGGCTTGGCTGGGTTTGCCACACTGAACGGCGTCCCCTAATGTGCGCCGCTCGCCGCAACGACGCGGCGCCGGACGGGCGTTCGACCAAGACACAACGGCAACTATGGCGCCGGAACATACGCAAGTGAGCGAATCGATCGACAAGGACGAAGCGGTGCTCGATACCTCGGGCACGCTTGAGGCACGCCTGGCCACCACCCAAGCCGAAATCGAAGCGGCCCAACGTCTGCGTTTCGATGTCTTCTATCGCGAAATGAGCGCGCAAGCCTCGCCCGAAATGCAAGCCACGGGCCGAGATTTCGACAGGTACGATCCGGTGTGCGAGCATTTGCTGGTCGTCGATCGCGCCGACGGCGACAAAGTGATCGCCACCTATCGCCTGATGAGCGCGGCGGGCGCGGCAAAGCTGGGCGGCTTCTACACGGCCGGGGAATACGACATCGCCGCGATGCTCAAGGCGCACGCCGGCCAAAAACTTTTGGAACTTGGGCGCTCGTGCGTGCTCAAGGTCCATCGTACGGGCCCCACGATGCAACTTCTCTGGCGTGGCCTCCTCGTCTATCTGATCCGCAACAACGTCGATCTGATGTTCGGCTGTGCCTCGCTGCCGGGAACCGACCCCGGCGCGCTAAAGCTTGAACTCGCCTACCTGCATCATTTCCACTCGATGCCCGAGGGCGAGCGCGTGCGCGCCCTAGCGCACCACTACACGCCCATGAACGTCATCCCAAAAGCGGAGATCAATCCCGCCGACGCTCTGCGTGCGCTGCCGCCGCTCGTCAAAGGTTATGTCCGCATGGGCGCGTTGATCGGAGACGGCGCTGTGATCGATCGCCAGTTCGACACGACGGATGTCTTCATCTATTTCCCCATCGCGAGTGCCAATCCGCGCTGGATTAAGCACTTGAAGAAGAAAGTCACGGCCGGCGCGGACGGTTGACGCCCATGCATCTGGATGTCGCCGACCTGCAATCATTTTACGACGGCCATCTTGGGCAGATCGCCCGCCGCCTGATCCGTCAGCGCTTGCGTGAAGTATGGCCCTCGGTGCGCGGGCAGTCTGTCTTGGGGCTTGGATATGCGACGCCTTATCTCCGTCCGTTCCAAGACGAAGCCGAGCGCGTCATCGCGCTGATGCCCGCACAGCAAGGCGTCGTTCATTGGCCCGCGGGACCAACCTCCCTGACGGCGCTGACCGACGAGAGCTTCCTCCCCTTGCCTGATGCGTCGTTCGATCGCGTGATCGTTGCCCATAGTCTTGAAACCTCCGAAGCGCTGCGTCCGCTGCTCCGCCAAATTTGGCGCGTCCTCACCCCGGCGGGACGCTTGATTGTCATTGCGCCCAATCGCACCAGCCTCTGGGCTCAGTTCGAAATGACGCCGTTCGGTCACGGCACGCCCTTCTCGCGCTCCCAACTTTCGCGACTGTTGTCGGACGCGATGTTCACGACGACGGCGGCCACCACCTGCCTGCACATGCCGCCCTTCGCCTCGCGCTATCTCCTGCGCACAGGCGCACGCTGGGAAAGCGCCGGTCGAAAAGTTTGGCCGCATCTTGCAGGCGTGCACCTTGCCGAAGCAACCAAAGAAGTCATAGCGCTCGCGCCCACCAAGGGCCTGCGCCAACGCGTACCGCTCAAGCCCGTTCTCGCGCCTCGGGGTGCCGCATCAGTAGAAAAATCGCGCCTTCCGCGGTAAGATTGTCCCAATAGCCGGGCGTCGAAAGCTCTCGCACCTCGCCACTTTCCTCGACAGCAAGCGCGCGCTCGATCTTTGCGTCCGTTGCTCGCGTCAGGACGACGAAATCGGCGATCGTGCACAAATGAATGTTGGGCGTCTCATACCACGCGTTCGACAGCGCCCCCGTGGTCGGCATGCGCCCGGTCAGGGCTAGCTTCAATCGGACTCTCCAGAAACCGAAATTCGGAAACGAAACGATGACCCGTTTGCCGATGCGCAGCAATTGTTCGAGCACAGCCTTGGGCTGCCGCGTCGCCTGAACCGTCTGGCTCAGAATCGCGAAATCGAACGCTCCCGCCGGATACTCGGCGAGATCCGTGTCGGCGTCGCCCTGTACGACAGACAAGCCCTTCGCGACGCAGGCATTCACGCCCTGCTGACTGAGTTCGATGCCGCGGGCATCCACGTTCTGCGTGCGCGAAAGATATTCGATCAACTCGCCGCTGCCGCACCCCACGTCGAGCACGCGCGCCGACGCCGGAACCATCTCCGCGATACGCAGCAGTTCCTTGCGAAGCGGCGGCAATTTCGCCAGCATCATTTGAGCCCTCGCGCCAGTGCCGCCGCGTCGATGAATCCGCGCAAGGTTTGAAACATCTCCGGCACGTCGAGCAGGAAAGCGTCGTGGCCCTTGTCGGTGTCGAATTCGACGAAGCTGACATTGGCGCCCGAAGCGTTCAGCGCGTGCACGATCTTCTTGCCTTCCGCGGTCGGAAACAGCCAATCCGACGTGAACGAGGCGACGCAAATCCGCGTTTTTGTATTCTGAAACGCGCGCGCCAACACGCCATCGTAATCGGCGGCCAGATCGAAGTAGTCCATCGCCCGCGTAATATAGAGGTACGAATTCGCATCGAACCGGTCGACGAACGAAAGGCCCTGATGACGCAAATAACTCTCGACCTGAAAGTCGGCGTCAAAGCGATAGGAAAGTGCGTCGCGGTTCTGCAAGTTGCGTCCGAATTTTCGGTGCAAAGCCGCTTCCGACAAATAGGTGATGTGCGCCGCCATCCGCGCAACGGCCAGCCCCTTGCGCGGATTGGTGCCCTTCGCCGCGTAGTCGCCGTCGGCCCACTCTGGATCGGCCATGATCGCCTGGCGCCCGACCTCGTGGAAAGCGATGTTCTGCGCCGAATGGCGCGCGGCGGTCGCCAGCGGCAGCGCCGAAAACACCCGCTCGGGATAACTCGCCGCCCATTGCAGAACTTGCATCCCGCCCATCGAGCCGCCGGCCACGCAAAACAAACTCTCGATGCCCAGATGATCGATCAGCAGAGCCTGCGCGCGCACCATGTCGCGAATCGTAATGACGGGAAAATTCAACCCGTACGGCGCACCCGTCGCCCGATCGACATTCCGCGGACCTGACGACCCCATGCATCCGCCGATCACATTCGCGCAAATGACGTAGAATCTATTCGTGTCGATCGGCAGGCCCGGCCCCACCATCGACGACCACCACCCGGGCTTGCCGCTCACCGGGTGCGTCCCTGCGGCGTATTGGTCGCCGGTCAGTGCATGGCAAAGCAGAAATGCATTCGACTTCGCCGCGTTGAGCGCACCGTAGGTTTTCCAAGCGATCGTTAACGGCGCCAGCACCTCGCCCGAATCGAGCGTCAAAGGCCTGTTGGCAGGAAATGTGAATGCTTCGCCACCACCGTCTCCGGCGGCACTCGATTGTGCCGGCAAGGGCTGAAGCGGCGTGGACATAATCGGCGACGGATCCGGCGGGCAAGGGTCATGGGTTTGCAAAGCGGCCGGGATTGAGGGTCTGGCCGCACCCCAAGTCAATGTTTTCTTTGCAGCCGCCCGAACCCTTGCCCTATGAAGGTGCGCATGAAACCTGTTCCCGGAATTCTGGAAATTGCGCCCTACATTGGCGGCCGCGGCGAGGCGCCCGGCCTCGCGCGCGTGCACAAACTCTCGGCGAACGAGTCGCCCTTGGGCCCAAGCCCCAAAGCGATCGAAGCCTTCAAGGCGGCATCCGATAGTCTCAACATCTATCCCGAGGGCAGTGCCGCCGAGTTGCGCGCCGCGATCGCCGAAACCTTCGACCTCAGCGCCGATCGCATCGTCTGCGGCAACGGTTCCGACGAACTCCTTCACCTCTTGCCGCAAATCTATGCGGGTCCCGGCGACGAGGTCCTCTACAGCGAGCACGGCTTTCTCGTTTACAAAATCGCGGCCCTGGCGGCGAGCGCGACGCCCATAGCCGTTCCCGAACCCGATCTTGTGACAGACATCGATGCGCTGCTCGCGCGCGCCACCGAAAAAACGAAAATCGTCTTTGTCGCCAATCCCAACAACCCGACCGGAAGCTACAACACCGGCGCCGATCTTCGCCGTCTGCGCGCTGGCCTGCCGAAAGAATGCCTTCTCGTCATCGACGCGGCTTATGCCGACTATGTCAGCCGCAACGATTACGACAGCGGCATTGAGTTGGCGGCGACCACCGAAAACACGGTGATGACGCGTACCTTCTCCAAGATCCACGGCTTGGCCGCTTTGCGTGTCGGCTGGGCTTACGGCGCCGCACCGATCATCGACGCGCTGAACCGCATCCGCGGCCCCTTCAACGTCTCGACCGCAGCTCAAGCCGCGGCCATTGCTGCTTTGCGCGACCGCGCTCACGTCGAACGCTCCGCCGCGCACAACGCGAAGTGGCTGCCCTGGCTCGCCGACCGCATCACGGCCACCGGGCTGAAGGTCCGCTCCAGCGTTGCGAACTTCCTGCTCATCGAGTTCGACCCGTCGGGCAAGAAATCCGCGGCGGCCGCGGACAAATTCCTGATGGAACGCGGCGTTATCCTGCGCGGCGTCGCCGCGTACGGACTGCCGAATTGTCTACGCATCACCGTCGGCACGGAAGACGCCAACAAAGCGGCCGTCTCGGCCATCGAAGAATTTATGAGCCAACCATGACCACGCGCACCGGCCCGCTTTTTACCAAGGTCGCCCTGTTGGGCGTCGGCCTCATCGGCGCCTCGATGGCGCACGCGATCCGCCGCGGCAGTCTTGCAGCCTACATCTCCGGTCACGCTCGCTCGGCCGAAACGCGAAAGCGCGCCGCCGAACTCGGCTTTTGCCACTCGATGCACGAAGACCCGGCAGAGGCCGTGCGCGACGCCGATCTCGTCGTCCTGTGCGCGCCGGTCGGCGCCTTCGGCGCCCTCTCGCAAGCGATTGCCCCTGCGTTGAAGCAAGGCGCGATCGTCACCGACGTCGGCTCGGTCAAGATGGCGGTCGTGCGCGACGTCGGCCCGCATGTTCCCCAAGGCGTGCATTTCATTCCCGGCCACCCGATCGCGGGCACCGAACATTCCGGACCCGATGCGGGCTTTCCCGAACTCTTCGACGGCCGCTGGTGCATCTTGACCCCGCTGCCGGGCACCGACGACGAAGCCGTCGAGAAGCTGAAATCCTTTTGGCGCGGCTGCGGCTCGCGCGTCGAAATCATGGAGCCCAAACACCACGACATCGTGCTCGCCATCACCAGCCACGTGCCGCATTTGATCGCCTACAACATCGTCGGCACGGCGGACGATTTGGAGCAGGTGACCCAAAGCGAAGTGATCAAATTCTCCGCCGGCGGCTTTCGCGACTTCACCCGCATCGCCGCCTCCGACCCCACCATGTGGCGCGACGTGTTCCTGAACAATCGCGAGGCCGTGCTCGAAGTCATGGGCCGCTTTTCCGAAGACTTGGCGCGCCTGCAGCGCGCGATCCGCTGGGGCGACGGCGACATGCTGTTCGACCTTTTCACCCGTACCCGTGACATCCGCCGCGGCGTCATCGAAGCCGGCCAAGACACCGCCGCCCCCAACTTCGGCCGCGACGGCAAAAAGGGAAAATGACCTCAGCCGGTCGGCCGATGGTGGATTCTGCGACAAGGACGTTGGTGGCGGAGACCAAAAGCAGCCCCCCTCACCAACCCGTAACAGCGTAACATCGGCTGAATTGAGCCATTTGTGCCGCAACGAAACCGTAACATGTTGCGGAACAAACGGGCTTGCGGATCGCAAGCGATTTGCCGTGCGCTGAACAACAACTGCCATCACGAAGCTCGGAACCGGTCATCAAAAGACATAGAACATAAATAGAACAAAATATCGATGAATCCAAGCCGAAATCCGGTCGCGGATTGTCTCGGTGCGGGTTTGAGCAACCGCAATGGGCCCCATTGCGTGGCACCAAATCAGAGGCAGATGCGGCCCAATCGAGACATCCAAGCCGAACGCTACGAACCGACATCGTTGGCCCGAAGCGGCCCCTCGACTCCTGCTTAAGCCGATACATCCGTGAACGGGCGGCTTGCGCACGCATAACTGCACGCGTGTGCTTTCGCCCTGTTCCGGCGAGCTGGAAGGAAGCGGCGAGAGGAGGCCGAATTGCGAGCAAGCCATTGGATAGTCGGCACCGATTTGCTATTGACGATCAGTCGGTTCAGTTTTGTGAGGATTAGATTGCTGAGCTGACCTGATCGTCCTGAGGGAGGTCTCTCTAATGTCCGCGGCCGGCGACTTAGCAAAGCAATTTGAGGCCGCTTGGAACGCCCACGACATGGAGGCGTTCGCGCTTCTTTTTCACCCGAGCGCGACGTTTGTGAATCGAATCGGCCAGTATTGGCGCGGGCGGGACGAGGTTGTTCGCCAACACGCACTCATCCACAGCTCGATCTATCGAGATACGACGATCTCAAATCGAGTCCAGGATGTGGACTTCATCGCAGACGATGTCGCCGTTGTGCACGTGCGCTCGACGGCGTCTTTCGGCTCTTCGATGCCACATGGACCGCGAGAAATGTCCGCGCAGTTCATGTATGTGGCGACCCTACGCGATGGCAAATGGCGCATACAGGCTGGGCACAATGTCGGTCTGATGGATCCAACATCTGGCAAATTGATCGTGGAGCGCTAGCGTGTGCGGCGCTGTGACCGCTTCGAAGGTGGCGGTGTCAATTGGCAGTCGCTCGCGAGCTCAATGAGCGACCAAGAAAAACTCTGGACTTTCACACCCCGGCCAAGAGATTTAGCCAATGTGTTGCATCGACCCGTTGAGGTCGCCGCCCATTTGCGCCGTTCGACCACCATACTGGTGGCTGTGCGGAAAACTTCCTTTAATTTTGGGGCGTGAGCGCAGCCAACCACCCAAGAGGACACCGCCATGTCGACCGCCCCGATCCTGCTCTTGACCGACTCGCCCGACGAGGCGGCGCACGCCATCATCGACGCAGGGCTCGCCGACTATAATGAGGAGCAGGCCGGCTACCGCGACGCCTGCGACCTCGCGGTGCTCGTG
>JANOFM010000025.1:0-4372 GCA_031413635.1 Alphaproteobacteria bacterium
GGCACCGAACTCGCGGGCGTGCTTGGCGTCGGCCGGGGTTTCGGCGTTGGCGCGCACCTTCATGCGGCGGAAGCCGTCGGCCCAGGTCATCAGTTTGGCGAAGTCGCCCGAGAGCTCGGGCTGGATCATGGCGACCTTGCCCTTCATCACCTGGCCGGTGGAGCCGTCGATGGTGATGATTTCGCCCTTGCGGATGGTTTGGCCGGCGGCGGTGACGATTTGCTTGGCGTAGTCGACGCGCAAGCCGCCCGCGCCGGAGACGCAAGGGCGGCCCATGCCGCGGGCGACGACCGCCGCGTGGCTGGTCATGCCGCCGCGCGCTGTGAGAATGCCGCGGGCAGCATGCATGCCGTGGATGTCTTCGGGGCTGGTTTCGACGCGGACCAGGATGACTTCGTGGCCTTCGCCCGCCAGGCGTTCGGCCTCGCCCGCATCGAAGACGACTTCGCCGGAGGCCGCACCCGGCGATGCGGGCAGGCCGGTCGCGAGGATGACGCGCTCGGCCTTGGGGTCGAGTGTGGGGTGCAGCAACTGGTCGAGCGAGGCGGGGTCGATGCGTTTGACCGCTTCCTCGCGGGTGAGTTTGCCCTCGCTTGCCAGATCGACGGCGATCTTGATCGCCGCCTTGGCAGTGCGTTTGCCGTTGCGGGTTTGCAGCATCCACAGGCGGCCCTTTTCGACCGTGAACTCGATGTCTTGCATGTCGCGGTAATGGGCTTCGAGCTTTTGGACGTAGCCCGTAAATTCCGCGAACACTTTGGGCATGCGTTCTTCGAGGGATGCTTCCTTGCCGTTCGTGGCTTTGCGTTCGCGCTCGGTCAGAGACTGGGGCGTACGGATTCCGGCGACGACATCCTCGCCCTGCGCATTGACGAGGTATTCGCCGTAGAGGGCTGCCTCGCCGGTCGAGGGGTTGCGCGTGAAGGCAACGCCGGTGGCGCTGTCGTCGCCCATGTTGCCGAAGACCATCGCCTGGATGTTGACCGCCGTGCCCCAAGTATCGGGGATGTTGTGCAGGCGGCGATAGGTGTTGGCGCGCGCGTTCTGCCACGAGCCGAAGACGGCGCCGACCGCGCCCCAAAGTTGGACGTGCGGGTCTTGCGGGAAGGGTTGGCCGAGTTCTTCCTCGACCTTTTCCTTATATTTTTCGACCAGCATTTTCCAGCCTGCGGCGTCGATTTCGGTGTCGAGCGTAAGGTCGTTCTCGTCCTTGTGGAGCGAGAGGATTTCCTCGAAGTGGTCGTGGGCGACGCCAAGAACCACGTCGCCGTACATTGAGATAAAGCGGCGGTAGCTGTCGTAGGCGAAGCGTTCGTTGCCGGTCTCAAGCGCGATCGCCTTGGCGGTGTCGTCGTTGAGGCCGAGATTAAGGACCGTGTCCATCATGCCGGGCATCGAGGCGCGGGCACCCGAGCGTACCGAGACCAGCAGCGGGGTTTTGGGATCGCCGAACTTGCGCCCGACCGTCGCACCGATGACGCCGAGGGCCGCATCCACTTGGGATTTCAGATCGGCGGGATAGGCTTTGTTGTTCGTGGTGTAGTGGGTGCAGACCTCGGTCGTAATCGTGAAGCCCGGCGGCACCGGCAAGCTAAGGTTTGCCATCTCGGCCAGGTTCGCACCTTTGCCGCCCAAGAGTTCCTTCATCTTGGCAGCACCTTCGGCCTTGCCGCCGCCGAAGCTGTAGACCCATTTCGTCATCGCGTGCGCCCGTGTGTCGTAGCCCCGCGCGCCACTTGCCATGTGCGGTGCAGCAATTCAAGGCGGGCGATTAGGGGCGGCGGGGCTCCAGGCCCCAACCGGTCGGCGCCTCTGGCTGCCTGCGCATGATGACATGGGGCACGACGTGTTCGGTAATCGCGCTCGGATCGATTTCAAATCCGAAGCGGCGATAGAAGCGGATCGCTCTCTCGTTGTGGCGGATGACGTTCAGCCAGATGGGGTTGTCGCGACCCAACCAGTCGATGCCGCTTTGCATGAGGGATTTGGCGACTTCGCTGCCGTGGAATTTTGGGTGGACCATGAGCCAGTCGAGTTCCAGGTCGGCTGGTGCGTGGCGCGTGGCGATGACGTAGCCCCCGAATACTTGATCGACGTAAGCGGCGGCAAGGTGCTGGTTGGGATTTGCGGATGCGGCCATCGCTGTTGTGCCGCTGATGTCGACGATGCGCTGGTTGGCGGCGCGTTGCTCGGCGGTTAGATCGTCGCGATAGAAGGTTGCTTCGGTCGCGGCTTTTGTGAGGTGCTGGATATTGTCCGGCCCGATACGCGCCAGCGCCTCATTGTTGCACAAGATCATGCAGCGCGCGGCGTAGGGTTCAGGGGACATGGTGCTCACTTCCTGGGAGCGCGGGCATCTTGCCCGCTCTTGCCGACTCTGTGCAAGGCTGTGGGGGAGGACACGCTGAAAGAGCGGGCAAGATGCCCGCGCTCCCAGGGAAAGAGCGCCTCCGCTTACCCCTCGATCTTCGAGAAGTCGGCGACCGAGTGCATCGCTTCGCGGATTTCGTTGAGAAGTTGGAGACGGTTCCGGCGCAGGTTCGGGTCTGCGTCGTTGACCGTCACTTTTTCGAAGAAGGCGTCGACGGGGGCGCGCAGGCGCGACATCGCGCGCATGGCTTCCTCGAAGCGTTCCTCTTGAACCTCGGCCGCGATGAGATCGTTGGCGATGGCGAGCGTTTTGAAGAGCTCGATTTCTTGCGGCGCCTGCAGAAGCGACACATCGGGTTTGCCGGAGAAGCCCGCATGCTTGGCGTCTTTCTTCTTTTCCTTGGCCTCTTCGATTTTGAGGATGTTCAGGGCGCGTTTGTAGCCGGCAAGCAGGTTCTTGCCGTCGTCAGTGGAGAGGAAGCTTTGCAGCGCTTCGACGCGGCGGACTATGAGTGCAAGGTCGTCTTGGCTGCCAAGCGAGAACACAGCATCGATTAGGTCGTGGCGAATACCCTTTTCGCGCAGAGCGACTTTGAGGCGATCAGCGACAAATACGTCCAGATCAAGCAGCCGCATCGTTCGCAGAACGCGCGCCACCGTCTCTCGCAGCGTCTCAGCGGCTGGAGCCTGGGTCTCAGCTTTGGTTCGCACCGCTTCTTTGGCGATTTTGTTACCTTCCAGCGCCGCGTTTGTCGCCCTGCCCAACGACAATCGAAGCGAGGACGCAAGAATGGTACGAACGATGCCAAGCGTTGCGCGGCGAAGTGCGAATGGATCCTTCGAGCCAGTCGGTTTCTCATCAATCGCGAAGAAACTCACCAAGATATCGAGTTTGTCCGCCAGCGCGACGGCAATACTGATCGGCGCCGTCGGAACGTCGTCACCCTGCCCTTGCGGTTTGTAGTGGTCGCGGATGGCGTCGGCGACTTCTGGGTCTTCTTTGTCGTGGAGGGCGAAGTAGCGACCCATCACACCTTGGACTTCGGGGAATTCGCCGACGGTGCCCGACACCAAGTCGGCTTTGCAGAGGCGGGCGGCGCGGCGGGCCTTCGTTTCGTCGGCGCCGATGAGTTTGGCGATTTCGCCGGCGAGGGCTTCGATGCGTTCGACGCGCTCGAACTGGGTGCCGAGTTTGGCGTGGAAGACGATTTGTTTGAGTTCGTCGACGCGGCTTTCGAGGGTGCGTTTCTTGTCTTGGTCCCAAAAGAATTTCGCGTCCGAGAGCCTAGCACGCAATACGCGTTCGTTGCCGGCGACGACGTTCTTGCCGCCGTCCTTGGTGATCATGTTCGAGATCACGACGAATTTGTTCGCAAGCTTACCGGTCTTGGGATCGCGCAGGGCGAAATATTTTTGGTTGGCGCGCATGGTCGAGATCAGGATTTCCTGCGGCACGTCGAGGAAGGCTTTGTCGAACTGGCCGATCAGCGCGACGGGCCATTCGACGAGGCCGGCGACTTCGTCGGCGAGGCTGTCGTCTTCGATCAGTTCGAGGTTTTGCGCGTGGGCGAGTTGCTTGGCGTCGTGCAGAATCGCGGATTTGCGCTCGGCGGGGTTCAAAATCGCGTGAGCGCGTTTCAGTTTCTCGACATAGTCGTCGAAGCGGCGTACTTCGAATTGCTCGTTGCCCAGGAAGCGATGGCCGTGGGTTTTGTTGCCGCTTTTGATGCCGCCGATTTCGAACGGCACGATCTCACCGTCGAAGGTGCAGACGATCGCGTGCAGCGGGCGCACCCACGTGAGTTCGCCTGCGCCCCAGCGTTGCGACTTCGGCCACGGGAACGACTTGATGACCTCGGGGATCAGTTCGGCGAGGACGGCGGGCGTCGGGCGGCCTTTGCGTTCGGTGATCGCGAGGTAGAAGTCGCCTTTCGGGTCCTTCTGAACCTTCAGCTGATCTTTGCTCAAGCCCGTCGAGCGCAGGAAGCCTTGGATCGCGGCG
>JANOFM010000026.1:0-3461 GCA_031413635.1 Alphaproteobacteria bacterium
GAAGGCTGTCGCCAACGGACGCCTGCGTCTGTCGGTGCACCGTTCGGACAAGAACATCTCGGCCCAGATCATCGACGACACCAAGGGCGTCACCGTGGCGTCCGCCTCCTCGCTGGAAGGCGACAAGGCCGGCACGTCCAAGGGCTCCAACAAGGAGGCCGCGGCCGCCATCGGCAAGCTGGTCGCCCAGCGTGCCATCGAGAAGGGCGTCACCGATGTGGTCTTCGATCGCGGTGGCTACATCTATCACGGACGGGTGAAGGCGCTGGCGGATGCCGCGCGTGAAGCCGGCCTGAACTTCTAAGGACCGCACAGATGGCGCAAGCACCTCAACGTGGCGGCGGCGGCGGAAACGACCGCAATCGTCGTGACAACAATCGTGGCGGCCCGGTCGCCGACGGTCCGGATTCGGACATCGTCGAAAAGCTGGTCCACATCAACCGCGTCGCGGCCACCGTCAAAGGCGGCCGTCGCTTCTCCTTCGCAGCCCTGATGGTCGTCGGTGACGGCAAGGGTCGCGTCGGCTTCGGTCACGGCAAGGCGCGCGAAGTGCCGGAAGCCATCCGCAAGGCAACCGAAGCCGCAAAGAAGCAGCTCATTCGTGTGCCGCTGCGCGAAGGCCGAACGCTGCATCACGACGTCACCGGCCATCATGGCGCGGGCAAGGTCGTGTTGCGTCCAGCGCCTGCGGGAACCGGCATCATCGCCGGCGGTCCGCTGCGCGCGGTGTTCGACGCCCTCGGCGTGCATGACGTCGTCGCGAAGTCGGTTGGAACCTCGAACCCCTACAATATGGTTCGCGCCACCTTCGATGCCTTGAAGGCCGAATACAGTCCGAAAATGATTGCCAACAAGCGCGGCAAGTCGGTTGCCGACATCCTCTCGGCGCGCCGTTCGACCGCCGAGATCTCGCCGGAGTAACGACGATGACCATGCGGACCTTCGAAGGACGCCCCAAGACGAAGACGATCACGCTGGAACAGATCGCAAGCCCCGCGCGCCGTGCGGAGTCGCAACGCGAGACGCTGGTCGGTTTGGGATTGGACAAAATGCGCCGCCGCAAGACGCTGCAGAACACGGACGCCGTGTGGGGCATGGTCTGCAAGGTGCGCCACATGGTGCGCGTGGTCGATGCCGCGCCCGCCGTCAAGAAGGCAGGCTAAGGCTCATGAAACTCAACGAAATTCGCGATAACGACGGCGCCCACAAGCGCTTCAAGCGCATCGGCCGCGGCTCGGGCTCCGGCAAGGGCAAGACCGCGGGGCGGGGCGTTAAAGGTCAAAAGGCGCGTACCGGCCATCATGGCATGTTCGGCTTCGAAGGCGGCCAAATGCCCCTTCACATGCGCATCCCAAAGCGCGGCTTTAACAACATCTTCGAGCGTAAGTTCGCCATCGTGAACTTAGGCCAACTGCAACATGCAGTCGAAAACGGCAAGATAGCCAAAGGCGCGACGGTTACGGCTGACACTTTGTCGGCGCAGGGCGTCGTCCATCGCAAGCCCGACGGCGTTCGTCTTCTTGCGAAAGGCACCTTGAAGACCCAACTAACCCTGGAAGTCGCGCACGCGTCGGGCGCGGCGATCGAGGCCGTCAAAAAAGCCGGCGGCAGTGTCAAGGTCTTGGGCGTCAAAGCAAAGCACGTCACCCGCAAGGATCGTGCTCCGGGCAAGCGCGCGCAGCGCCGCGTCGACTCGGCCAAAAAACGTTCGGATCGCGCCGCCGCGTCGCTGGCACACAAGGCTTGAGGCCGCAGGCGGCTTGAGGAGTAAGCAATATGGCGTCAGCCGCCGAACAATTAGCAGCCAACGTCAACTGGTCGGCCTTCTCCAAGGCCGAGGAGCTTCAGCGGCGCATCTGGTTCACGCTCGGCGCGTTGGTGATATTTCGGCTCGGCACGTTTATCCCGCTTCCAGGCATCGACCCAGATCAGCTTGCCCGCATCATGGAGCAGCAGACCCAAGGCCTGTTGGGCATGTTCAACATGCTGTCGGGCGGTGCGGTCGAACGCATGGCGATCTTCGCCTTGAACGTCATGCCCTACATCTCCGCGTCGATCATCATGCAGGTCATGGCGACCGTCAGTCCCAAGCTGGAGGCCCTAAAGAAGGAGGGCGAGTCGGGCAGAAAAATCATCAATCAATACACGCGCTATCTGACCGTGGGCCTTGCGGTCGTTCAATCCTTCGCCATTGCGCGCGGCTTGGAATCGACGCCGGGCCTGATCATCAACCCGGGCCTCGCGTTTGAAATCACCACCGTTGTCACGTTGACCGGCGGCGTCATGTTCCTGATGTGGCTGGGCGAGCAAATCACCTCGCGCGGCATCGGCAACGGCGTGTCGCTGATCATCTTCGCAGGCATCGTCGCCAACCTCTTGCAAGGTTTTGCAGGGACGCTGGAAATGGCGCGCTCCGGCGCGATCACCTGGTTCTCCGCCATCGGCCTCTACGCGATGGTGACGATCGTCATTGCGGTGATTGTGTTCGTCGAACGCGCGCAACGCCGTTTGCTGGTGCAATACCCCAAACGTCAGGTCGGTAATCGCATGTTCGGCGGCGACAGCTCGCATTTGCCGCTCAAGCTGAACACCTCGGGCGTCATCCCGCCGATCTTTGCGTCGTCGCTGCTGGTTTTGCCGCTGACCATCGCGCAGTTCAACGCCGCGAACACGCCCGATTGGCTGTCCGAAATCATCCGCCTGCTTCAAAACGGCCAGCCGCTCTATATGCTTCTCTACGGATTTCTGATCGTGTTCTTCGCCTTTTTCTATACCGCGGTCGTTTTCAATCCGAACGACACCGCGGACAATCTGAAGAAATACGGCGGTTTCATTCCCGGCATTCGTCCGGGCAAGAAGACTGCCGAATACATCGACCACGTCCTGACGCGGTTGACCGTGATCGGCGCGGCCTATCTGGTAGGCGTCTGTCTCATTCCGGAATTCATCCTGGCGCAGTATGGCGGCAACCTGCTTCTTCTCGGCGGCACATCGTTTTTGATCATCGTCTCGGTCACGATGGACACCGTCGCCCAGGTCCACAGCCACCTGCTTGCCCACCAATATGAAGGCCTGATCAAGAAGGCCCGGTTCAAGAGTCCGCGCGGTCAATGATCATCGTCCTGTTCGGTCCGCCTGCGGCCGGCAAAGGCACGCAAGCCAAACGCATCCACGAGAAATATGGCGTCGCTCATCTCTCGACGGGCGACATGCTGCGCGGTGCCATCGCCGCCGGCACCGAGGTCGGAAAGAAAGCCAAGGCGATCATGGATAGGGGCCTGCTGGTGCCCGACGAGATCGTGCTCGGCATCATCGCCGATCGAATCTCCGAGCCCGACTGCGAAAAGGGATTTGTCCTCGACGGTTTCCCCCGCACGGTGAATCAGGCCAAGGCGCTGGACGTCATGCTCACCGGCAAACGGCGCTCGGTCGATGTCGTGATCGTCATGGAGGTCGACGAG
>JANOFM010000027.1:0-3818 GCA_031413635.1 Alphaproteobacteria bacterium
GGAACCTTCAACGCCCCCGGATCGCTCTCGATCGGCCGCGGCACGAACGTGCACACGACGAAGCGATCCGCCACGAACGTCGAATGCACCGACGGCGGCAGATGATAGCGGTGGCTCACGATCGGCCGGATGTCGCGCCAGTTCAACTTCACAGGCGCCAACGTCCCCTTCCACCCCTGCGCGTCCAGCGGATTGAACGGATAGGTAATCGTCGAAACCTGGTTGCGCCGCTTGACCGCGACCTTCCACTCGCTGTCGCCTTGTTGCATCAAAAAGCGGTGATTGACTTTCGGCGTTTCCAGCACCGCCGGATCGAACTGTGCATGCTCGCCCAGCATTCCGCGGTCCGGCAGCTTGTACGCGCTATCGACCGCCTCGATCATCAGCAGCGAACAATCCTCGCGCGGCTCGATCCGCCACATCGTCCCGCGCGGAATAACGACGTAGTCGCCGTCGCGGAACGTCATATGGCCGAAGTCGCAAAACAGATCGCCCGACCCCTTATGCACGAACAACAACTCGTCGCCGTCGCTGTTGCGCGCCAGCTCTCTCATGGATTCGGTCACGTCCCACACGCGGACCTTCACCCGCGCGTTGCCGAGCAAGGCTTTCGCCATCCACGGCGATGCGCCATGCGACGCGAACTTCGTGGTGTCGTAGGCGCGCGGCCTGAGCGGCCCCGTGAACGACGTCCACGCCGTCGGCATATGCTTGTGATACATATGCGCGGCTGGTCCGAAAAACCCCTCGCGCCCGATCTCGCGCTCGTATGTGCCCTCGGGCAGATCGGCATGCGCCTGGCGCGATGTTTGACCTTCGATGCGCGGGAAATTGATCCAATTCTTGCTCATGCCTTCAAAACCCCGCGCCGGATCTGATCGAGTTCGATCGACTCGAACAGCGCCTGAAAGTTTCCTTCGCCGAAGCCGTCATTACCCTTGCGCTGAATGATCTCGAAGAATATCGGCCCGATCGCATTCTGCGTGAAAATCTGCAGCAGCAACCCCGCCCCCGGTCCGCCGTCGATCAAAATCTGATTGCGCTTCAACCGCGCCACATCCTCGCTGTGGTCTGGCAAGCGCTTGTCGATGCCGTCGAAATACGTGTCGATCGTCGACTGGAACGCGACGTTCATCTTCCGCAATTTCTCGACCGTCACATAGATATCGTTCGTCGACAGCGCGATGTGTTGAATCCCTTCGCCCTTGTACTCCGCCAGATACTCGGCGATCTGCGATTTGTCGTCGGAACTCTCGTTGACGGGAATGCGGATCTTGCCGCACGGGCTCGTCATCGCCTTGCTCTTGAGGCCCGTCAACTTGCCTTCGATGTCGAAATATTTGATTTCGCGGAAATTGAACAGCTTCTCGTAGAAACCTGCCCACACATTCATGTTGCCGCGAAACACATTGTGCGTGACGTGATCGATCTCGGTCAATCCTACGCCGTCGTGACGATACCCCTTCGTCACATCCGTCGGCACGAAGTCGACGTCGTAGATCGAAACTTCACCCGGCCCATAGCGGTCGACGAAATAGATCACGCTGCCGCCGATCCCTTCGATCGCAGGAATATTGAGTTCCATCGGACCGACTTTGCCCTCGTGCGGCTTCGCACCCTTGTCGACGGCGAGGCGATAGGCTTTGCCTGCGTCCTTCACCCTAAACGCCATCGCGCATGCCGACGGCCCATGCGCACGCGCGAACCGCGCGCCATGACTTTCCGGCTCCGCGTTGACGATGAAGTGCACATCGTTCTGCGCATAGAGGGTGACGTTCTTCGACCGGTGCCGCGCCACCGCGCGAAACCCCAAACTCTCGAAATACCGGCCCAGTGCAGCTGTGTCGGGTGCCGTGTACTCCACGAATTCGAAACCGTCGGTCCCCATCGGATTATCGAACAAATCAGGCATTTTTGGCTCCCAGCAAGGCGTCGACTATGCAACATAGTTTCATTTGCAACTATTATCAACCATTTAGCGCTTGCCTGCCATGATTGAAAGGAAAGTCACGGGTCCCCACATGCCCCCGCGTCATCCGGCCTCTGGTGGATGATGTGCAGTTTTGATCGAGGAGAGACGATTCAAATGTCGAACATCTTCACACCCCGCTCCGGCAACGCGCCGAAAGGCACGTCCGGCGGCGGCTTGAGCGGCCTGCTCAGCCTGCCGATCATCGTCATCGCTGTCGGCGTCATCGTCGTTTGGATGAGCTACACGCCCATCGACGAAGGCGAGGTCGGCGTAAAATTGCGTTGGGGCCAGGCGGTCGACACCTTGCAACCGGGCTTCAACATCGTCATCCCGTTCATGGAATCCGTTGTCATCCTGCAGACACGTACGCAGAAATATACCTATGGGGAGCTCCTGAACACCTATTCCAAGGACATTCAGGCCGCCGACAACAAAGTTTCCGTCACCTACAGCATCGACGGCTCGAAGGCGATCAAGGTCTATTCCCAGTACGGCCCGGATTTTCTCAACACGATCATCACGCCGATCGTCAACAAGCGCTTTAAGGAAGTGTTCGGCAAGTACGAAGCCGAGAGAATTGTGAACGAGCGTCAAAAGCTAGGCGAAGAGATCGAAGTGAGCGTCCGCGCCAACATGCCGGACGGCATTCTCATCGGCGGCGTGCAGATCGAAAACATCCAATTCTCGAAAACCTACGAAGAGGCCCGCGAAGAAGCGGCCAGCGCCGAAGCAGCCGTCAACAAGGCCCGCCAGCAACTCGAACAGAAGAAGGTCGACGCCGAACGCGTGGTGGTCCAAGCGACCGCCGACGCAACCGCCCGCATCACCGCCGCCAAGGCCGACGCCGACGCGGTCCGTTTAAGAGGCGACGCCGAAGCCGCCGCCATTCAAGCCAAGGCCGCGGCCCTTCGCGACAACCCGGGTTACGTCGCCCTGACCGCGGCCGAAAAATGGGACGGCAAGCTGCCGACCACGTTCGTGCCGGGATCGGCCGTGCCGTTCGTCACCCTCCCGCGCGGCGGCAACCCATAATATCGATGCATTGGCGTCAACGGCCCGCCCATCGGCGGGCCGTTTTTATTTCAGCCGTCGGTGTTGAGCCGCAGCAAAATCTCCGCCGCCCGGTCCAGCACCCGCCGCTCGTCGCGCGACAACGCCGCAATCTGCTGAGTCAAAACGTCAAGCCTTCGCGCGCGCCCCGCCTCAAGCAATGCACGCCCCTTCGCGGTCGCGGCGATTCGCACGACGCGGCGATCGTCCTTATCGCCGGTCTTGGTTGCCAAACCGTCAGCGGCCAACTCGACGACCAGACGCGACATGGTCGGCGCGCGCACCTGCTCGGCCGCCGCCAGATCCTTCAACGTCTGCGGCCCGCCGAACACCAGCACCGACAGCGCCGATAATTTCGGCCCCGGCAATCCGGAGACGGCGTCAGTTTTGCGCAGCCGCCGCAGCAATCGGATCGCAACCGAATGAATGCGTTCGGCGAGCGCATGCGCCTCGCTGCCCCGCCCGCTTCTTTTTCTCAACAAAGCCTCTTTACATAGTTAGTTAGCAAAGCTAACAATAACACACATGACGGGAGGATCAAGATGACGACGCTATCGAAACTCGCCCAAGTGGCTCTCTCGACCCGCGATCTGCCCAAGGCCGTCGCGTTCTATCGCGACATTCTGGGCCTCAAACTGATGTTCGAGGTTTCAGGCATGGCCTTCTTCGACGCGGGTGGCACGCGCCTGATGATCGGCCCCGCCCATCACGAAGGCGCGCTTCAAAACAACACCTATATCTACTTCGACGCCGGCGACTGGTACGCGACCGAAGCCGCCCTCACCGCCCGCGGCCT